>NZ_BDGJ01000009.1 GCF_002207765.1 Calderihabitans maritimus | reverse complement strand
ATAGAAGTGACCACGCCCGCACCTACCGTGCGGCCACCTTCCCTGATAGCAAAACGTAAACCTTCCTCAATAGCAATCGGAGTTATCAGTTCTATTTCCATCTTTACGTTGTCCCCTGGCATTACCATCTCTACTCCCTCCGGCAGCTTAACTACCCCGGTCACATCAGTGGTCCGGAAGTAAAACTGCGGCCGGTATCCTTCAAAAAACGGAGTGTGCCTCCCACCTTCTTCTTTGGTTAGTACGTATACCTCCGCACTAAATTTCCGGTGGGGCTTGATAGTACCAGGCTTCGCCAGAACCATTCCCCGTTCTATTTCCTTACGCTCTATCCCCCTAAGCAGCGTACCAATGTTATCTCCCGCCTGCGCTTCGTCCAAAAGCTTACGGAACATCTCTACTCCTGTTACTACTGTCTTCCTTATGTCATCCCGTAATCCAATTATCTCTACTTCATCCCCTACTTTTACCGTACCTCTCTCTACTCTACCCGTCGCTACTGTCCCACGTCCCGTAATGCTGAATACGTCTTCTACCGGCATCAGGAACGGCTTGTCTTTGTCCCTCTCCGGCGTCGGAATGTACTCGTCTACTGCATCCATCAGTTGCCAAATCGATCCACACCATTCACATTCTCTTTCCCCACAACCGCATTCCAGCGCCTTCAATGCCGACCCTCTTATTACCGGTACGTCGTCACCAGGAAATTCATATTCATTCAGCAGTTCCCTTACTTCCATCTCTACCAGTTCCATCAGCTCTTCATCATCTACCATGTCCGCCTTGTTCAAATATACTACAATGTACGGTACCCCTACCTGACGCGCCAGCAAAATGTGCTCCCGTGTCTGCGGCATAGGACCATCCGCCGCCGATACTACCAAAATCGCTCCGTCCATCTGCGCCGCTCCGGTAATCATGTTCTTTACATAGTCCGCATGTCCCGGACAGTCTACATGCGCATAGTGCCTCTTCTCTGTCTCGTACTCTACGTGTGCCGTCGCTATCGTAATCCCTCTCTCTCTCTCCTCCGGCGCATTGTCTATCTGGTCATACGCCGTCGCTACCGCACCCCCAACTTTCGCCAGCGTAAAAGTAATCGCTGCCGTCAGGGTCGTCTTCCCATGGTCTACGTGCCCTATTGTTCCTACGTTAACGTGCGGTTTCGTCCTCTCAAATTTCGCCTTCGCCATT
>NZ_BDGJ01000008.1 GCF_002207765.1 Calderihabitans maritimus | reverse complement strand
TTCACTATAAAAGTGACATTTTCTCACGATAATTAACCCCTTTTTGGGGTGACATTTTGTCAAGTTATTGACAGCCCCTCAGTCCCATTTGCGAATAAAAACAAGGCACTTTCAGTTCCAAAAAAGAGGAAAAAAAGGCTTGTTGACGAATTCCAAATTACCGAGTACATTCCTGCACTATATTGGGCCATACTAAACTTTTAAAGGGAGAGAGATAGAAATGAAAATTCATGACCTCGCCGCTCTTCATGCGGAAGCAACGGAACGTACGGCCTTAGAGTATCAAAATACCCGAATATCTTACGCGGAATTAAACAAGGCTGTTAATGCTTACGCTTCCTACTTTATCTCCCAGGGCATCCAGCCCGGTGACAGGGTTGCCTTAGCGCTTCCAAACTGTCCAGAATTTATTTTTGCTTACCTTGGCATAACCAAAGCCGGCGGAGTAGCCGTTCCTCTGAACCTGATGCTCACTCCGGAGGAAATTGTCTATATCGTCAAAGATGCCGCACCACGCATATTGTTAACCCAGCCGGATATGGCCAACAAACTGTCAGCCTTAGTTTCAAATTCCCCTACACAAGCAGTACCTCTAGATGAAAAGACCAAAAGTCAAATTCTTTCCCAACCACTCACTTCTTTTCCTGAAGTTGATGATGATCAGGTATGTACTTTTCTCTACACCTCGGGTACTACCGGTCATCCCAAAGGAGTTATGCTTTCTCACCGTAACTTTGTTAGCAATGTCAAGTCCTTAAAAGATTTTTCAAAACTTGGACCGGAAGAAAATTTTCTTGCCGTATTACCTATGTTCCACAGCTTCGGGTGGACAGTATGTGTTTTAACTCCCCTATATTTAGGCGCCAAGATTACTATTTTAGACGCTTTTCGCCCCAAAGAGGTCCTAGATACTCTTGCCAATAAAGATATTACTATTTTCTGCGGTGTTCCCAGCATGTTCGCCGTATTACAAAAAATGAGTCCTCGGAATACTTTTCCTAAACTCTGGCTGGTAATATCCGGCGGAGCAGCGCTCCCCGGCGAAGTACAGCGGGGTTTCGAAGAGAAGTTCGGTGTTTCTATTGTAGAGGGTTACGGACTCACCGAAGCTTCACCGGTGGTATGCCTTAATCCAATTTACGGTAAAAGAAAAGCAGGCTCCATCGGCGTTTCCATACCAGATGTAGAAGCTAAAGTAATAGATGAAACGGGCCGTGAACTGCCGCCGGGTGAGGTAGGTGAGCTGGTAGTACGCGGGCCCAATGTTATGAAAGGGTATTACCGCCGGGAGGCCGACACCCGGGAGACCCTCAAAGATGGTTGGCTTCACACCGGCGACCTGGCACGCCGCGATGAAGACGGTTATTTCTTTATCGCAGGGCGCAAAAAAGAATTGATCATTACCGCCGGCTTCAACGTTTATCCCAGAGAAGTAGAAGAACTCCTGCTGTCTTATCCGGGCGTTGCCGAAGCTGCCGTAATCGGTGTTCCCCATCCCGTAAAAGGGGAAACAGTCAAAGCCGTGATAGTACCGGAAGAGGGACATACCCTGGAACGCCAGGAAATTATAAAATACTTGAAAGAACGCTTGGCCCAGTATAAGATTCCTGAAATTATCGAATTCACCGACAGCCTGCCTAAAGGCCCGGGCGGGAAAATACTCAAGCGGCTTTTACAATAAGCCGGGTGACGAGAAGTATAAACTTAGAGCCCCGCGTTACGGGCGGGGCTCTTCAACTTCCTTCATTTTCATAAACAGTTTACCCTGTTGAAATGCGACCTATCCATCCCCTCCAGGTAGCTCCAGCTGACTTCTTTCATTAAAGAAAGCCTTATATCCCAATTGTACCAGCATAAATACAGTAAGCGATACACTGCCCAGGATTCCCAACATGATAGCAATCTGGTATTCAATAGCAGTCAGGGGAGAAACGCCCGAAAGTATCTGCCCGGTCATCATCCCGGGTAAGAATACGATGCCCATACCTACCATTGAGTTAATAGTCGGAAGAATGGCAGCGGCGAAGGCATCATTTACTATACTCTGGGCCGCCATCTTGGGGGTTGCCCCTAACATCAAAGCTCCTTCCACCTGTTCTCTCTTATTCTTCATTCCACTAATCAGCCTCTCCACCCCTAAAGACACCCCGGTCATGGAATTACCGATTATCATTCCCGCTATCGGAATAAAATACTGAGCCTCATACCAGGGTTGCAGGTTTATTACCACCACCAGAAAATAGCCCAGGCTGACTGACGTCCCCAAAATCATGGAAAGGGCCACAATTTTCTTCAACCGCAGGGGTATCCTGGATTTAACCCTGCTGAAGATATTCTGGATGGCAAAAGCCTCCATGACGACAAAAACGGAAATGGTCAAAAGGACATGCTCTTGGTCGAAAATAAAAGTCAAAATATATCCTACCAAGATTAACTGTATGGTCATGCGGGCGGCGGCCAGGATTATCTCTTTCTCGTAACCGATTCTCCGCCCGCGTACCATTAACAAAAGAATGAGTATAAAAACATATGCCGCCATAAGTTGAAACGTACCGATATTAATAATCTGCTCCACCTTAACTCCTCCTCCGCTTAAGCCAGCGTTCCGGCGGCGGTGTTAACCCCCACCTTGACAACCCTTCCCTCTTCCAACGTCACGATATATTCCCCGTAATTTTGGGCCATTTGCTTGGAATGAGTTACCATGATGAGAGTTCTTCCTCCGGACTTCACATATTCCACCAGTCTCTTTATTACATGCTCCTCCGTTTCTTCATCCAGGGCAGAAGAAGGCTCGTCCAAAAGCAAGACCTCCGGCTCCAGGAGAAGAATCCTGGCCAGAGCCAAGCGCTGCTTCTCTCCACCTGACAAATCGGCCGCGGCAACGTGAAGTTCCTTGTCCAATTTAACCATTTGCAAAGCTTTTCTCAGCTCTTCATCAGGAGCTACCGGAATCTCGGAAAAGATAAACCCCTGGATTAAATTATCTTTTATCGTGCCGGGAAAGATGGTCGGATTCTGGGGCAGCATAACTACGCGGCGGCGTAGTTTCACCGGGTCCAGCTCCCTAACGTTTCTGCCTTCAAAAAAAACGTCACCGCTGTCACAGCTTATCATATGGTTGAGAAGTTTCAAAAGCGTGGTTTTCCCGCTACCGCTCCCCCCCACGATACAGGTTACTTTGCGGGGCGGTATGGCCAGCTCGTCAATGAACAGCACGTTTTTATATCTTACCTTCCGCAGCTCAAACATTACCTCACCCCTCATTTCTCCGCTATCTCCCTGACCAGTTCCAACGCCTTCTCTCTAGCCTCGTCCAAAACCACCTTCCCCTCTTCCGTAATGGTATAGTATTTCCTAACCTTGCCTTCCACAATTTCTTCCCGCTTCGCCAAAAGCCCGCTTGCTTCCAGGTTATGAAGAAGCGGGTAGAGAGTACCGGCGCTAATTTCATAACCGTGTCTTTTCAGTTCCTCAATCATTGCCCTCCCGAAAATGGGCTCTTTTTCCGCGTGATAAAGTATGTGAAGCTGTACAAAACCCAGGAAAAGTTTGCGCAAGATTTGTTCCTTCATGGCATCCTCCTTTTTATATCAACTCACGATATCGATTATCGATATTATAGGCTACAATATCCCGTATGTCAATCATAAAAAATGCCGCGAACTTACCGGCAGACCTTTCACGTTCACAAATTTTTCAAAGTTTCTACACTTCTTCTTCACCAACTATAAACAACCATCGCTTAAACTATAGTTAAGCATAAACAAAAACTTCTGGCTGTTCGGCTAAAAAATACAAGCCAGAGCCAACAGAAGGTATCAATTCACTTGTTTTTCAACAAACTATAAAAAAACCAGGGGGGGATTGCATTGTTCGATTATACTGTAGACACAAACAAAGACTTTTCCCAGGCCATCACTGACCTAAAGCAAACCCTAAGTGAGGCCAAATTCGGTGTTCTTTGGGAACTGGACGTGCCCGAAAAGCTAAAGGAAAAAGGGGTTGAGTACCAGGGAAAACTGCGGGTCCTGGAGGTCTGCAACCCCCACCATGCCAAAAAAGCTCTCGAAACCAACATACGCGTCGGATACTTTTTGCCCTGCAAGATAGTAGTCTACGTAGAGGATGGACGGACCAAAATCGGGATGGTTCGCCCCACAGCACTGGTAGACATGCTTGATGATGCTGAACTGCGCAATTTTGCTTCACAGGTGGAAAAAGAACTGGTAACTGCTCTGGATAAGGCAAGTAAAAATTAATTCCCCAATGTGTACCCGAACAAGATCCGTATTCAATCAACTTGCATTTCTTCAACAGTACAACTAATCAATTAAGCAGGGAGGCAGGACAAACCTGCTTCCCTTGTTAATTGGAATAAAATTCTTTACCCCTGAAGCATTTGTTACTATAATACTCCATAAAGGCTGTTGAGCTAGCGCAAAACATAACATAATTAAATTCAATACATCAAAAAAAGCAGAGGTGATGAACGATTTCCAAAAAAATAGTTATCATCGGAGGTGTGGCTGCCGGAGCAGGAGCTGCTGCCAAAGCCCGCCGCACAGACGAACAAGCCCGCATCATCATATTTGAAAAAGGACCGTATGTCTCCTTTGCTAATTGCGGTCTCCCATATTATGTAGGTCATCAGATTAAAGAGCGTAACGAACTCTTCCTCGTAACTCCAGAACGGTTCCGGCAGCGATTTAACATTGACGTCAGAGTTAACCATGAGGTGACAGCTATAAACCCCGAGGAAAGAAAAGTGGAAGTTGTTGACCATTTCACCGGTAACACCTTCATAGAAACGTATGACAAACTGATTATTGCAACCGGGGCAAGTCCTATCAAGCCCCCTATAGAAGGTGTTAACCTGAATAACGTCTATCACTTATGGACTGTTCCTGATGCCGACGCGGTTAAAGCTTTTATTCAACAAAACAAACCTCAGCAAGCAGTAGTAGTAGGAGGTGGCTTCATCGGCCTGGAAGCGGTAGAAAACTTGCTGAAGTACGGTATCAAAGTTCACTTGGTAGAAATGCTTCCCCAGGTCATGCCCGCCTTTGACCAGGAAATGACCGTTCCCTTGGTAAAGCACCTCAGGCAACTGGGGGTAGAAATTCACCTCAACGACGGGGTAGCCAAATTCCTGGGCACGGGTGAAGTTAACGGCGTTCAGTTGGCCAGCGGCAAGATTATCTCCGCTCCCCTAGTCATCCTTGCCGTAGGGGTCAAGCCCAACACCGAGCTGGCTGAAAAGGCGGGCCTGGCCATCGGAGAAAAAGGCGGTATTGTCGTGGATACTCGCATGCGCACCAGCAATCCTGACATCTATGCCGCCGGTGACGTCGTGGAAATCTATCACCTGGTCAGCGGCAAGAAGGTTCGCATTCCCCTGGCCGGTCCAGCCAACAAACAGGGACGGGTGGCCGGCGCTAACGCTGCCGGGGGTGATCTGGAATTCAAGGGAGCTTACGGTACCAGTATCGTGAAAGTGGGCAAGCTTACCGCCGCCAAAACGGGGCTCAATGAAAGGGAAGCCAGGGACGCAGGCTTTGATTACCAGGTCTCTTATACCCATTCCCCCGATCACGCCGGCTATTACCCGGGGGCAGAGACCATGATGGTTAAAGTTATCTTTGAAAAGAGTACCGGCCGCCTCCTTGGGGGACAGATTGTGGGACCCAAAGGAGTGGATAAACGTATAGACGTTCTCGCCACGGCTATCTACAGCCAGCTTACTGTCTATGACCTGGAGGATCTGGATCTGGCCTATGCCCCGCCATATTCCTCAGCCAAAGATCCCGTAATCATAGCCGGCATGGCTGCTGCCAACATTTTAAGGGGCGAGGTGGAGGTATGGACCGCCGCCGACTTGGCTGAAGCCTTGGAAAAAGGCGAAGACTTACAGTTGGTAGACGTACGAACGCCGGATGAATATCGCGAAGGCCATATACCCACGGCCGTCAATATACCCGTGGACGACCTGCGCAAGAGAATCGGAGAACTGGATCCTCACCGGAAAACCGTCCTGTACTGCGGTATCGGCTACCGTTCTTACCTGGCTTACAGGGTCTTGAAGGATAAAGGTTTCTCTGACCTGGGACACCTGAGCGGCGGGTATCGCAGCTGGAGCCTCACTTTACCGGAGAAATAAAAAAATCCCCGCTGGAGTACTTAATGCCAGCGGGTTTTTTTACCTTCGCTTACCGGAATGGCCCGGACGATTGCTTCTACCTACCACCCTGTTTGGTTCGATCTTAAAGAAGGTGCTGTATACTTTCTCCATTTTACCGGTAAAATTAGAAGTATCTACGTTGAGGTTCTTTCAGGATAATGATATACACTTGAGGTTAAATTCAGTTCGGCATTGTCTAAGGGAGGCAGGACATATCTGCCACCCTTTTTGCACTGTCAAACGCCAGTAGTCGATTCTGTATAAATCAGGTCCAGCAAGCGCAGGATCATTGTGGCAGCCTCTGCCCGGGTGACGGTGTTTTCCGCCCGGAAGGTGCCATCGGGATACCCTTCGACAATGCCTTCCTTCGCCGCCACGGCAACGGCTTCCTCCGCCCACGGCGGAAACTCGTCGGCATCGGCAAATGTCGGCGCCTCACCTGATACCGGCCCAAGCTCCTTCACCACTATTCTGACCATCAGGGCTGCCAGTTCGGCACGGCTGATGGGTTTATCCGCTTCAAAGGTAAGACTCCCGTCCGACTGCGGATAGCCTTTTACTAAGCCCTCTCTGGCTACCGCAGCTACCGCACCGCGCGCCCAAACAGGAATGTTTTCCGCGTCTCTGAATATCGCAAGTTCTTCTTCACCGCCCGGATCCAGCTTCAAACCTCGCATCAGGATAGCCGCCGCTTCCGCCCGCGTAATATTGTCCTCGGGCTTAAATGTCCCATCAGGATAGCCGTTAATGACCCCCATGCTCGCTAGGTGGGCTACGGTCTGGGCTGCCCAGTGGTTTTCCATATCCTTAAAAGTAACCTTGTCCACCGCGAAAACGGCAAATAAAGTAAGGTGGTTTACTTTAACCGTAACAGTGCCCTTGCTATCATCTACTGTACCTTCTACCCGAACCCACTCCTGGGCACCCTCATTGTAATAGAAGACAGCCGCTTCCTGATTTTCGCCCAGCCTGTCTTTGTCGTAGTAGAGGGTGATGGTAATCTCGCCTTCCACCTGGCCGTTTTCAACCGTAATGTCCACTACCCGGCTAACAAGAGGCATACCCGCACCCTTGGCTTTACTGTCGCTCACAACTTCCGCCACGATAGCGGCATTGCTACCCGTTACCGAACCGGCGGGGACTTCTACCCTTACCAAATCAGCCATCTCGGCCACGGTAGCGGCTCTGGATCTAACCGTCTTTCGAACACGCTCCTGGGTAGGCCCTCCGCCACCTCCGCCGCCGGAAGAGCCGCCACCGCTGCTGCCGGAAGAACCGCTGCTTTCACCGTTGTCCCCGGAACTGCCCCCACTGTCTCCGCTGCCAACCGGTGCTGCCTGGGTAGTAAAGCTGAAGGTATATTCGTTCTCCAACAAATTACCCGCCATGTCCTTCACCGCTCCGGCCGGAACCATAACCGTGTATTCAGTGTCGTACTCCAGGTTGGTTTCAGGCGCTAGCGTCAGTGCATTGCCGCTGATGCTCTTCGCTACGGCCACGGTATCACCATTTCCATCCTTTACCACTACATTGTCGTAAGCATCGCCTTCAATGATGTCTTCGCTGAAAGTTAGGATGATAGCTCCGCTTACCGGAACACCCGCAGCACCGTCAATGGGATCGGTCGCGCTGACCGTTGGCGGGATGGCGTCAACACCGACCGCTGTGAGGTTAACTTCCTGAACGTCCCCGGATTTAAAAATCACAGTTTCAGCAGCCGTTACACCGTCTACCTCAAAGGTTACTAGTTTCCCCTCGTCTGCTGCGGTACCGTTAACTATCAGTTTAGGAATAAGAGGGTTGCTGGAACTTCCATACTTACCGGTCTCACTCAACGTAATCTGCCCGCGCACCTCTCCGTCGATCTTGGCCGTGATAACTGTTCCAACCGGTGCCGGCCGGCCGTTGAGGTCGACTGTACCGTAGTAGGCGGCCGGAGGAGCCGGAGCTTCAGCGGCAAAGGCCAGCGGGGATAACACCAAAGAAACCACCACTAGAGTGACGAGCATGGCCTTATGAAGCAACTCTTTTCCCAAAGAGGCACACCCCCTTAATTTTCCTTGCCCGGCCCTGCGGAAAAGGCCGCGCCCGTGAGCGCGGCCCTCACACACAACCGGAAAAGTGATTACTTTACCGCAGGATACGGATACCTTCCTACAGTTACCGGAGTCGTGCTGAGACCAGCCAGCTTACCCTCCTCGTCCATGTATACCCAGTATCCATAGTGCGTATCTACTAAATAGTCAGCATACCCATTCCACGTCGTTGCCCACGAATCGGGATTAACCGCGGGACTCACCGCCACGCTCCACAATCTATCAACAGAACTCAGCGCCTGAGATAACGGACGGTTGTCCGTGAAGCCAATGAGGTTCCAGCCTGCAGCCAGATCTTTCACCGGCGGGTTTGTCGGAGCCGTTGTGGGCTTGATCCCGGCCAGCGTACCCTTCTTCAGCTTGATGTACACCGCTTCTAGTGGTTCTAAAGTATTGTTATCCGTGGTAACCTGTACCCATTGCTGGTTTGCTGCATCAAACTTGTAGGCAATCTCTACATCCTCCGGATTGATCACATCGCCCAGGAGCGCTTGGTTACCGGCAAGCTGTACCGGAACGGAGAAAGTAGCCCATCCTTCCGGCCCGGGTGTCAGCTCCCAGTAACCCAGTACGGGATAGCCCTGGCCGCCGTTGTCAGCGACCACGCCCTCGGACTCGTTACCATGCACGTCAAGCGTCGTCACCTTGAACTGTACCTTGTCGCTGCCGAGGACGAAGCTCCCAGGAATTTGAACAGCAATTTCACTCGTCTCAGACATATCCGAGGAAAGCCACTCGGATAAAACCCATTCATCGCTGCCGGATAAGGCTGTATACACAGCTACTCCAGCCAGATCCTCATCCTCCGGTGTCGTTAAAGTGAGGATAAATCTGCCCGCACCCGGAGCCGGCTTAACGGTGAGATCGGTAACCTCACCCGGTGCGGTGGTATCAACAGCAGTCTGCTTGGGCAGGTAGCCATGGCCAAAATAGTTTTCTTCCACTCCGCTGGACTCGTTGCCCACGTCATCCACTGCGGTGAGCTTTACCTCGTAGGCATGCCCGTTAGCCAGGCCAGTAATCAGGTAGCGCTCAACGCCCCTGTCCACCGGCAGCGGACCTAACCAGGCGTCTCCCGGGGTGCCGATAGGCCGATAGTACACGTTTATATGGTCCAGGTCTTCATCAAACGGATCATCCCAACTGACCTCTAGGCTGTTGCCCTCAGCCGGAATCGTTACCTCTACATTGGTGACCTCACCGGGCGGAGTCTCGTCTTTAGCGGTGTACCCCTGGCCGCCATTGTTCAGTTCAAAGCCCGGAGATTCATTGTAAACCGCATCTACAGTCGTGATCTTGAACTCATATGCGGTCTGACCGGTGCGGTCGAGGCCGGTAAATTCGTACCACCCAACGTTTTTCGCCACTGCCGCAGGCGTATTCCAGGTGTCGCTGCCTTTCTCCCGTATATACACATTCACGTGGTTGAGGTCGAGGTCTTTCGGATCGTCCCAAATTAACTCGATGGTACCACCAGAGGGCTCTGCCCAGACATCAACAACAGTCACCTCGCCGGGCGCCTGAGTATCGGTCGGTATATATCCTTGGCCGTTGTTGTCTGCTACGACACCATCCGACTCGTTGTCGTAAACATCAACTGTGGTCACCTTTACCGCATAGGGCGTCCCGTTGGCAAGGTCGGTAACGTATACCGCTCCGGTAACCGTGTCAAAAACTGTGCCAAAATAGGTCCAGTCAGTTTCGTTCAGCTTCCGGTAGTATACTTTGGCGCCGGCATAGTCGCCGTCATCCGGATCGGTCCACTGAAGTTCCAGACTACCGCCGGCCGGTACAATGCTGACCGTTAGGTCGCTCACTTCCGCCGGAGGCTGAATATCCCTGGCTGCATAACCTTGACCGTTGTTGTCGTCAATCGTGCCCTCGGATTCGTTTCCAAACCCGTCTCGGGTGGTTACCTTAACCGCATACTTAATCTCCCCTGACGAATCGAGATCCGTTATGGTGTAAGTCTGAACGCCCGCCTCTACCTCGGCGGCCGGAGTCCAATTCTCCTCTTCAATTGTTTTATAATACACTCTGGCACCGGCATAGTCGCCGTCATCCGGATCAGTCCAGCTCAAGACCAGCTGGCCGCCTTCAGCGGGAGCTTCCACAGTAAGGCCGGTAACTTCTCCGGGCGGCACCTTGTCCACGGCGGCGGCATACCAACCGTCGGCGGGGAGCCTGCTGCTATTCCCGGCGTTATCCTCCGCGGTGAAGTAGTAGTAGACAACGTCTCCTACGGTCGTGCCGGAAAGGTCAACGGTGGCTGCGTAAACACCGTCTCCTTCCTGGGTTAAGCCTTGCTGCAGTTTCGTTTCCTCATCCCCGATCTTGTATACTAATTGAACCGCCTCGACGCCCGCCGGTACGTCGGTAGCGGTGACGGCAAAACGCTCAGCGCCGCTGCCTGCAATAACAGCCCCGTCGGCCGGTACGGGATCGCTGAGTACAGGACCAGTTGCATCCACCTGGAACGTGAACGGACTGCCTGCTACAGTATCGTCAAAGTTGCCTGACTGGTCCAAGACATAGAGGTATACTTTATAGGTATCCTCGGGAAAAGCCGCTTTCGCCACTCCCAAGCTCCATTCATACACGTCCCCGCCCACACTCGAATCAAAATTCCAACCAGTTATGGTCGCCTCAATAGATTTCCAGGCGTTACTCCAACCTCCGCCAAACGGATCCTGTAAATATTCTCCCTGGCTGTTTTGGATAGCCACCCTGACACTGCTCACACCGTCAGGATCATACGCTCTTCCAACAACAGATGAGACTTCCCCTACGACACTATCCGGTGCTGGAATACTTAAGGAACCCTGGGAATCATCTTCTCCTGCCACCGCCGGCAAAGCGGGGAACAACGTTAGGAGCAGAGCTAAAAGAGCAACTGCTGACGTTAATTTTCTTCCATTTCCTTTAAAAAGAATCAACCAACGCACTCCAGTTGAATTCACTTCTTATTTCTCCCTCCTTTTCCAATTCTGCCCTGATGAAAATTTTCGATAGAACCACCTTGCGTTTTCCACTCTTTGCTCTCACCCCCGATTTGGCAGACGTCGTTTCTAATAAAGCACTGCGAAACAGCTCTCCGCCTTCACCTCCCCCACCGGCTCTCAACAAAGCACCAGGTAAGGACCGCCGTTCGCTGCCAGTTTTACGGGTGATTCGAATCTGAATTCTCATCATCACGTTCCGCATCCAATTCATCTTCATATTGCGTTTCGTGATTATTTTCGGCAAAAAAAAGCTCGTCCACGGTTACCCCAAAAAAGTCTGCCAGCTTTTTCTCGATAGCCTTCCTGGGATGCCGGTGACCACCCTCAATCATGGCGTAAGCGCTCTGGCTGATCCCTACCGCTTCCGCAACCTCCCTTTGGGTAAGCCCCCGTTCTATACGAAGCCGGTACATTTTTTCGTTGCGCATGGGAATCACCATTTCTGTCACAAACTGTAACAGCCTTACATTTAATAATATAATCACACTTTGCAATATATGTCAATAGGTTTACGAATAAAAAATTCTTTTTAGTGATAAACTATTGTCTAATATCACGCATGGTGCTACATTGACAGCGAGGTGTATGAGCAATGAAACCACTAAGCGAAAGGCTGGCGGCCCTGCGCAGGGAAAAGGGCCTTTCCCAGGCCGAGCTGGCCAAGCAATTAAACATGGGGCAGAGCACCATAGCCATGTACGAAAGAAACCGGCGTACCCCCGATCCGGAAACGCTGGAAAGGCTCGCCGATTTTTTCAACGTATCGGTCGACTACCTGCTGGGTCGCACCGATTACCGCGGAAAACCAGAGCCAAAATATTTAGGCGAGGTTCGCGAGCAGGACAATATTCCCTTCGAGCCAAAGCTCAGGCAGGCGCTCACCGATCCTCTTTTCGCCGACCTTTTAAAGCGCATTACGGACCTTACCCAGGAAGAAAAAGAATCCCTGGCTGAATACTGGGACTGGGCTCTGAGGGTGATAGAAAAGGAAAGAGAGCGGCGCAAAAAGGCCCTTACCAATGAGAAAAACTCCACGTCTTGATGAGTGGAGTTTTTTATATTTATGACAAAATTCGAAAAAAAATTGTACCATATAGGTTGTATAATTTTAACGAATGGAAATAGTAGATCCTACCAGAAAGAGGGTGTCGCTGTTGAATACAGGGATGGTGCAGGCTTTGAAAGTGGTTGAAGCGTATAACCTTCATACATTTCCCAATCTTCACTGCCTTCGCAACCTGGCCAGACAAGAAGATATTATAATAGGAAGTTTCCCTTTCAAGGGGCGTATCACGGAAACTTACATCAGAACGCCCGACGGTATAGCACTGCTGACGGTAAAAAGAGGCCTGCCTGAAGCGGAACTGAAGCATGCGT
The DNA here is from genome assembly GCF_002207765.1 of Calderihabitans maritimus. Taxonomy (NCBI): domain Bacteria; kingdom Bacillati; phylum Bacillota; class Clostridia; order Neomoorellales; family Calderihabitantaceae; genus Calderihabitans; species Calderihabitans maritimus. The sequence goes on along the minus strand of NZ_BDGJ01000008.1, from coordinate 24,974 downwards.
TGGCTCACGGCCTCGGCCACCATTTCCTGCACAAAGCCCCCGGTATCTATGTTCAGAAGATTCTAGAAAGCAGGCTTGAGGAGGATGCGGAAGATTTCGCAGCCGTGCTTCTGGTCCCGCCTGCTGCTCTAAAGAGCATGGGCAAACGAATTTCCCCCCGGGAGATGGCGCATCTGAGCCGCATACCCTACCCGCTGGCCTGCCGGAGAGCGGACCTGGCCGAGAAATACATGCTTTGACGCACGGAAGGCGGCTGGAATGCGAAAATTTCTTACCGGCCGGTTATTACCGGTACCGCTCGAGCAAGAGCCACGAAGTAAATGTATGCTTCTTTGACCGGCTTGCGGTAAATTGCTTGGAGAGCGCGGGCGTACAAATTTATCTGCACCCGGTAGCGCTCCACTGCTTCCGGCAGTTTCCGGCTGCCGAATCGGTCCGTTTTGAAATCAAGGAGCAGAAAACCGTCTTCTTCCTCCAGGAAACAGTCAATGATGCCCTGAACCAGTACCCGGTCTTCTCCCGCTACCTCCGGGGGTAAATCGGGATATACCTCCCGGGCCGGCAACCCCAAGCTGAAAGGCACTTCCCGGCGGAGGGAACGGTAAGACTGCTGGATTCTTGTACCCAATGGATGCTGGAAAAAGGTTACCACATCCTCAACTCGGACCGCCCGGGCTTGCTCTTCCGTGAGAATTTCCCGAAAGACCATGGCCTCTACCTGTCGTTTAATCTCCTCTTCATCCAGAGGCCGGCTCAGGTCCAGGTGCTGCATGACCAGGTGAAAGGCTAAACCTTTTTCCGCTCCGGTAAGTTCCGTGCTCTGCTGCAAAAAGCGCGGGCGTTCCGCCAACTGTGGCCGGTAAGCCAAGAAAACTGCTTCCCGGTCAGCATCCTGGTAATCAAACCGGCGTTTCAGTTCACTGACCGACAGTTTGGCCGGCCGGGTTACTATGATCCGGTACGGGTAGCGCCAGTTAAGGCGCCTGTGCACTTCTTCCCGAAAAGGCCGCTCGGGCAAGCTTAAGGGTTCCTGCCGGATTATCTTGTCCCACACCGGAGAGCCCTCCGGGGAAGCGGCAACGGGAACCGAGACCTTTTTCCCTTCCGACAATCCCCAAATTTCCACTTTCCACCGGGAGGGGTCGTCGCTGACCTCCCCCCAGCCTTTCTCCCCAACTCCAGCTAAATTCCGCAAGGGAGAGGCGCAGGAATGGCGCGCTACCGCCGAACAGATCCAGTCCAAATAAGTCCGGGCCGCCGCCAGGTACCCGTCGGGCAACGGCCATTCGAGACGGCTAACCATCCCGCACCATTGCCTACAACACTTTTCCAGTTCCCGGGCCGAACCTACCAAAACGAGCCTCTCCCTAGCTCTGGTCAAGGCCACGTATAATATCCGCAATTCCTCGGCCAGGCTTTCCAGGCGGCAGCGTTCCCTAACAGCCAAATAGGCCAGGCTGGGATATTTGATTCCCGCCTGCGGGTCAACCACTTTAGGTCCCAATCCTAAACCCGGGTGAAAAAGCAAGTCTCCCTGCAGGTCCCTCCAGTTAAATTGCCTTCCCAGGTCAGCCACAAAGACCACTGGAAACTCCAGGCCCTTGCTCTTGTGAATACTCATTATACGCACTACGTCCTCATTTTCCCCGAGAGCCCGGGCAGTACCTAAATCACCTTCGCTCCGGCGCAGCCGCTCTACGAAGCGAAGAAAACGGAAGAGTCCCTGCCGGGCAAAACTGTCAAACTGCCGGGCCCGCTCGTAGAGCGCCAATAGGTTGGCCCGGCGCTGCGCACCTCCGGGTAACCCGCCGGCAAAGTCTGGATAGCCTGTCTCCCGGTAAATCTGCCAGATCAATTCTCCCAGCGGACTCCGTCGGGCTGTAGTGCGCCAGCGCTCCAGCTTCGCCAAAAAATCCCGCAGCTTGCTTCTTAACGGTTCAGAGCCGGAATCCCTGGCGGCTGCCAAAACCGCTGCGTAAAAATCTCCCCGGCGGTCGTACAGCCGGATGCGGGCCAGTTCTTCCGCCGTAAAACCGAACAGGGGTGAACGCAGCACCGCAGCTAGGTGGATATCCTGCCGCGGGTTGTCGATAATGCGTAACAAAGACATGACCGTTTCCACTTCCGGAGAGGAAAAATACCCGGTGCCCAAGTCCGCGTAAGCAGGTATCCCCCACTGGCTGAGCGCCTCCAGGAAAACATTGGCCCGGTGCCGGGTGGAACGAAGTAGAATTACAATATCCCGGTATTTTAGGGGGCGGTACTTTTTCTCCGCCTTATCCCACACTGAAAAGGCCGGTCCCGGCTTCTCGGGGGTACCTTGCACCATTTCCTTAATCCGGCGGGCAATTACATGGGCTTCCCGCTCCAGTGCCTCTAACTCCCGAGAAGAATACTCTTCCTCCCCTTCCACCGTCTCATTATAGTCCTCGGTATACGAGCTTTCCGTCTCGTTTTCCCTGGCCACCAGGTGAAGTTCAACCGGCCCCGCTACCGAAGGGGCGCAGTTTTCTTCGGTTACCTCCGGGTAATCCGCCATACATACCAGTTCGGCAGCAGAATCATAGGCCATCTCCCCTACCCGGGGCGTAAGTATCTGGCGGAACAGGAAGTTCACCCCGTCCACTATTTCCCGGCGGCTGCGAAAATTGGCGTTGAGGTCTATACGGCGTCCCGCTTGCTGTTCCGAATCTGAATAGTCCCGGTATTTGCGGAGAAACATTCCCGGCTCGGCCAGTCGGAAACGGTAAATGCTCTGCTTGACATCTCCCACCATAAAGAGATTGGAGCGATTACCATCCTGCCGGGAAACCAGGTTTAAAATAGCGTCCTGGACGGCGTTCACGTCCTGGTATTCGTCTACCAGCACTTCCTCATATTGTTCCTGGAGTTCCCGGGCAATGGGAGAAGCGACCAGCTCTCCCGGCCCTGCCTCGGGATCCAGCAGAAGCTTCAGGCAGTAATGCTCCAGGTCGGCGAAATCCAGGAGCCCGCGGGCCTGCTTGGAACGGCTGTAGGCTTGGCTAAATCGGTAAACCAGGTTGACCAGGCCTTCCATCAAAGGCCCCAAGCGGTTTATGTCTTGAAGAAGTGCTTCCGGTTCCCGCTGAAAATAGGTGTCCCCCAATTCTTTTAATTTGTCCTTAACCGTTTGCCGTAATGATTTAACTTTATCGGCCAAAGCTTCGTCAACTTCTTCTTTTTTTATCCTTTTTAGTTTAGAGAACGATATACCCAGCCAGTTGCTCCTCAGTTGCTCCCAGGAACCTTCGCGGCAATACGCAGCAAGCCTTCCCACCATCTGCAAGTCCTGCTCCAGATTTTCCCGGTATGCCTCCGGACCGCCGGGATAGGAACAAAGCTCTAAAGCCTGGCGGAGCAAAAATTCCATTCTTTCCAGCTCCATAGCTATGTATTCCAGCACTGCTCCCGTCCAGGGCAGATTTTCCATAGGAGTAGCTTCCTCCACCTTAAAGGCGGCTACCGCTTCCCGCAGCTTTTCCCACGGCCAGGGCTGGGCGCAGGTAAATTGGTACAGGTCTAATACAATATTCTTCAAATTCTCATCATTGCGATTACCGCCGTAGTGCTCTACCAGGGTTAAAAATTCTTCGTCCCTGGAAGCGTACAGTTCCTCGAAGAGGTCATCTACCGTCTCCAACCTCAACAGGGCGGCTTCGTTTTCGTCGGCTACCCGGAAGGCCGGGTCCAGGTCAAGACGGTAATAGTAACGCCTAATGACTTCCAGGCAAAAAGAGTGGATTGTGGAAATGGAAGCTTGGTTCAAAAGGGCCCTCTGCCGGCGCAAGTAAGCATTGTCCGGGTCCCGCTCCAGAGCTTCCTCCAAAGCTTTGCCTATACGCTGACGCATCTCCGCTGCCGCTGCCTCGGTAAAGGTGACTACCAGCAAACGATTAATCTCTACAGGGTCCGGGCCGGTTATCAGATGGATGATACGCTCTACCAACACGGCTGTCTTGCCGGCCCCGGCCGCCGCTGATACCAGAAGGTTTGTTCCCCGGGTAACAATGGCTTCCCATTGGGGTTCGGTCCAGGGCTCTGGAATATCTTTCTGCCTAAAGACCATTTGCCTCTCCCCCTTCCAGTTCCGCTGCCACTCTTTCCCAAAAATCCCCCGCAATTTTCTCCAGGAAACGGTACTGGTCACCAGCGAGAGGATCGAACTGGCAGACTGGCCGGTACCGGCAATGCCGGCAGGGACTCTCCTGACCGCGCCGGTAAGGGGCCACTACAATTTCGCCCCGCACAATGCGGCTGCCCAGCTTCTGCGCTCTTTCCTTAACCAGGCGCAACAGCATTTCAAACTGCTCCCGGCTGGCCGCGGAAGAAGCTTTACCCAGGCTCCCGTCCCGGTTGATCCGCACGGGGATCAGGTAAGAAGTTTCTCCCTTTTCCCTCGCTCCCATTAGCCGCACCGCGTCCATGTCTGCCAGGACCAGCCCTTTCATCTTCAGACGTTTCTTAATCTCCTGCTTCCTTACTTCCTCCGCTACCGGTCCGCTTTCGTTCACAAGAGGACTGTAAACACTGAAATATAAAACTCCCCCGGGTTCTGCCGGACTTCCCGCCAGTTTCTCCGCATTTTCCAGCACTACCGCCAGATAGCACAACAGCTGCAGGGACAAGCCGTGATAAACTTCCTCCAGGCGTAAATCCGCCGGACTGCTCTTATAGTCAATCACCCGGAAAAAGTGACGTCCTTCCCACTCCGCCCAGTCTACCCGATCTATTCGTCCCCGCAGTTCCATTTCCCCCTCCGGCAGCGGCAGGCGAAGCGGAGGTAAACTCCCTTCACCGCCGAAGTCCATTTCTACGGCAACGGGAACAAAACTGCCCCGGCGGGCATGCTCGGTTAGAATTTCTACCGCCAGTTCCAGTTCCCGCCTGAGCTTCAGCACGATATAGTCATGGCGGGCAGAACCCAGAAGGTTAGCCCTTTGTAACCATGGACGAAGTTCCTCCACTACCTCGAGAACTAAATTTCTTCTCTCTTCACCGTCCAATTCTCCCCACTTTCGGGACCGCTGCTGTAGTTTTTCTACAAAACGCTTGAGCGCCCGGTGGAAAAACACTCCCCGGTCGGGAGCTTCAAAACCGAATACGCGCCGTTCCTTTAGCTGCAGTCCATAGGAAGCAAAATAGGAAAAAGGACAGGCGGCAAAAGTCTCCAACCGCGATACACTGCTGCGCAGCGGTTTTCCGTAGAGTTTTTGGACCAGTTCCCGCGGCAGCGGTTTAAGCAAGTTGCTGTAATTGAGGGCTTTGACCAATTTACGAAAATCTTCCTTCCGCTTCTCGTCTTCCACAAACCACTGGTATACTTCTGCCCAGACTGCCGAAAGGGGTTTCCCCTGCCGGACCTCCCGCAATTGGTTTATCAAATAGGTTAAAGACCGATTGGGGTTAACTACGAATTCCAGGTCTTCTTCTCCCGCCGGTTCTTTGGGGGCAAAGTCAACCTCCAGCGCGGGGAAAATCTCCCGCAGGCGGTTGACCACGGGAGAAGGATTTAAAGCCTTTCCTTCGGCATCCGCCAGGGGGTAGCTCAACCAAAGATACTCGCCGGAGCGAGTCAGAGCTATGTAAATTAAATATTGTTCCTGCAGCACCCTCTCCGTTCTGGTAGGGGCCAGTTCTAGCCCCTCTTTCCGCATTTGGCTCCGCTCTTTATCCGAAAAAACTCCTTCTTCGCCCATACGGGCAGGCATTATTCCCTCGCCGGCGCCCAGTACGAAAGCAGCGCGAAGGTTAGGGTGGCGCGACCTTTCCACGTTACCGACCAGCACCTGGTCCACGGCGGGAGGAATTAAACCTAAACGAAGGCTCTCGAGGCCTGCTTCCAATATTTGTGCATATTGCGAGACAGTGATTTCTTCTTCCCCCAACGCCTCGGCCATCTGGTCCAGCAGTTCTAGAACCCCGTTCCATACCTGCACCTGCTCCTGAAGGCCCACCAAATCCCCCTGCTTTTCCGCTTCCAGCCGCCACTCTTCCAAACGCTCGGATACCTTTAGAGCCGCAAGCAGGTCCCACAAAGCTTTGCATATTTCCTTTACCGTCAATTTTTCACGGTTCAGGCGGCGGTAAAAGGGCTCTAATACATGCCGTACTTTTTCCCGGGCCGCGTTAACAGCCGCCAGCTTCCGTTCCTCGTAATCAGTCTCGGTTCCGTTTTCCTCCCACGCCAGCTCATAGTTAAAATCCCACGGCTCTTCCCGCAACCATATCTCTCCCTTTATACCGTGGGCCAGGACATAATTTTCCAAGTGATCTACTTCGCCGCGTTCCAGTGGTACCAGATCCGTTTTTAAAAAACGGAAAACAGGCTCATCAGCCCACCGGGTAGTTACTATTTCCAGAGCCGACCGTAACAGCTCTACCAGAGGGTGGTGGCTAACCTCCTGCTTCCGGTCAATAAAATACGGTATACCGTAGTCGCCAAACACCGTCTCGATTAAGTCCCGATACGGCTCCAAATCCCGCAAAATCACCGCCATTTCCCGCCAGCGGTACCCCCTGTCCCGGCACAGGCTTATCATTTTGCGGGCCGCCGCTTCCACCTCCGCCCGCCGGTCGGCAGCCGCCACCAGTTGTATCCCTTCGACTTTTCCCCGGAAAGGGCAGGTAGGGTAGCGGAAGAATTCCCGTTCCAAGTGCGCCAGTTCGGGAGACAGAGCGAAGCGAAACGGCGCTTTACCCGGCCGGTCCAGAATAAGCGGCTCCGCAACAGGTATTCCGTTATCTTCGGCTATTTTCCTTAATTTATGATACGTCTCCCAAGTAGAATAAAAGAGATCCGTTTCTTCCAGTTCCCGGTCGACATCCCGGCTGTCAATACAAAGGGCTACATTTACCTGCCGGGCCGCGCGCAACAGCGCGCCTAAAACGTGGTATTCCTGGGGGGTGAAGCCGGCAAATCCGTCCACCCAGACGGTAGCGCCCTTTATCAAACGTGATTCCGGTATTTTTTCTGCCAGCAGGTTCAGATAGTCGTCCGGGTCTATATAACGGTTTTTTAGCCATTCTTCCCAGTCGGCGTAGAGACAGGCCAGGTCATGAAGTTTAGCGGCCAGCAGAGAATCTTCCCCTCCCGTTTGTTTGAGCCGGAGGTAATGCTCTTTTATATCCCCGGGACTGAGCCGGTAGGATTTCATTTCCGAAATAGTCCTCGCCAGTTGCTCTACAAAACCGGTCCGGCGGGCAGCCCGGTTATAGACTTTCAGGTCGTCAGTTCTTTTTATCAGGAGCGCCTGTAGGGCCATCCTTTTTCCCAGTTCCCCTATGTGGGGGCGGCTGGCCCCGCCCGCTTCCTGCAGTACGCGAAAGGCCATGCGCCTGAAACTTAAAACCTGCGCCCGAATGGTTCCCGCCAAACCGGGCAGGTTCACCAGCGCGCGTTCCATCTGAAAGGTTGCCTGCTCCGGCACCAGAAATATGATCGAGTTACCTGCAGGTTCTTTATGTAAAGCCTGCCGGATGCCTTCCAGGCAAGTGTGAGATTTGCCGGTACCGGCCCGGCCGAGAATAAAACGCAGGCTCATCTCCCGTCCCCCTTAAAAATTAAAAGTACCTACCTGGGTATTCTATAGCCGGCCAGCGTATTCCTCTCCCCGGAAGTTCTGAATATTTTTGATTTAACATCATAGCAGGAATATACATTTTTGGGACGAATAATAACTAAAATTTATTCCAGAAATTTGTCACCTAACATTAAAAAACTCTAAGGTAAAGGGGTTGTGTCCATGACGAAAAGAGTGTTTAATTTCAATCCCGGTCCCGCTACCCTTCCGCTTCCCGTCCTGGAAGAAGCGCAGAAAGACCTTCTGAATTACAAAAACACCGGAATGTCGGTAATGGAAATGAGCCACCGTTCCAAGGAAGTGTCGGAACTAATCGAAGAAGCAGAAGCCCTGATGAAGGAACTTCTAGAAATTCCTCAGGATTACCGCGTGTTGTTTTTGCAAGGCGGAGCCAGCAGTCAGTTTTACATGGTACCGATGAATTTCCTCCGGGAGGGGAGTGAGGCCAACTACATCATTACGGGTAGCTTTGCGGAAAAAGCTTATAAAGAAGCGGTCAAGATCGGCCCCACTCATATTGCCGCCAGTACAAAGGAAGAAAACTTTACCCGTATAGTGAAACCGGAGGAAATTAAATTAAGCTCTCATCCTGCTTATGTGCATATAACTTCCAACAACACTATCTATGGAACTCAGTGGCACGCTTTTCCGGACTTCGGCGACATACCCCTGGTAGCGGACATGTCCAGCGATATCCTTTCCCGGCGCTTTGACGTTTCTAAATTTGCCCTCATCTACGCCGGCGCGCAAAAAAACCTGGGTCCGGCGGGAGTAACGGTAGTGATCATCCGGCCGGATATGCTGGAACGGGTCCCTGACCATCTGCCGACCATGCTCAAGTATGACACCCACGCGGAAAAGAATTCTCTTTACAATACTCCTCCCGTCTTTGCCATTTACATGGTAACCCTGGTTCTCCGTTGGGTTAAGAACAGCGGCGGACTGGCAGCAATTGAAAAACAAAACGAAGAAAAAGCTAAAGTCCTCTATGATGTTCTGGACAACAGCGGAGGTTTCTACCGGGGTCATGCTCAAAAGGACAGTCGTTCCCTGATGAATGTAACCTTCCGCCTGCCCAATGAAGAACTGGAAAAACTGTTCCTCAGTGAAGCTGCGGACCAAGGCATTGTAGGAGTGAAAGGACACCGCTCTGTAGGCGGAATGCGGGCTTCGATTTATAATGCCATGACCCTGGAAGGCTGCAGGGCTTTAGCTGATTTTATGAAAGAATTTCAGCGCAGACACGGATAAGCCAAACGGCCGCCAAAGTTGCGGCCGTTTCTTTATAGCATTGTAGGGATATTTTTTTTGCTTTTTACCAAAAATACTATTGACAATCCAAGCCTAATTTTCTATATTTAAACTTAGATTGATTGTTAGCACTTCTCCTTGGTGAGTGCTAACAACAATACATATCCGAAAGGAGGGTCTCAAGTTGTTAAAGCCGCTTGGTGACCGGGTAGTAGTTAAGCCTGTTACGGCAGAAGAGAAAACAGAAGCAGGTATTGTTCTCCCGGACACGGCAAAAGAAAAACCGCAGGAGGGGGAAGTTATTGCAGTAGGCCCGGGGAGAATGCTGGACAACGGTAATCGAGTAGCTCCCGAGGTTAAAGTAGGAGACCGGGTCATCTTCGCCAAGTACAGCGGCACCGAGGTTAAAATTGGAGGCCAGGAGTACCTCATCCTGCGGGAAAGCGACATTCTGGCCATCAGGCAGTAATTTCTACCTAAAACAATTTAGCGAAAGGGAGGTTTGGTAAAGTGGCAAAACAGTTGGCTTTTGACGTTCAAGCCAGGCAGGCCCTGGAACAGGGTGTCGACATGGTAGCCAACGCGGTTAAGGTTACCCTCGGCCCCAAAGGGCGCAACGTGGTTATTGAAAAGAAATTTGGTTCTCCCGTCATCACCAAAGACGGGGTAACTGTAGCTAAGGAAATCGAATTAAAAGATCCCTATACTAACATGGGCGCTCAGCTCTGCAAAGAAGTAGCTTCTAAAACCAACGACATAGCTGGTGACGGTACTACTACGGCAACCGTGCTGGCCCAGGCCATCATGAAGGAGGGCCTGAAAAACGTAGCTGCCGGTGCCAACCCGATCTTCGTTAAGAAGGGTATAGACAAAGCAGTTGAGGCAGTAGTCAAAGAAATAGAAAAGCAGAGCATTAAAGTAGAAACCAGAGAAGATATCGCTCATGTTGCTTCTATTGCTGCCAATGACCGGGAAATCGGCGAACTGATTGCCGAGGCTATGGAAAAGGTAGGACGCGACGGAGTAATTACGGTCGAAGAATCTAAAGGTACCACCACTACTTTGACGGTAGTAGAAGGAATGGAATTTGACCGGGGATATGTTTCTCCCTACTTCGTAACCAACCCGGATAACATGGAAGCAGAGCTGGAAGAACCCTACATCCTCCTGTACGAGAAGAAAATTTCCGCTGTTAACGATATCTTACCCCTGCTAGAAAAAGTTGTGCGTACCGGCAAGCCGCTGCTGATCATTGCTGAAGACGTGGAAGGCGAGGCTCTGGCTACGCTGGTCGTCAACAAGATCCGCGGAACACTGAACTGCGCTGCGGTTAAAGCTCCCGGCTTCGGCGACCGTCGCAAGGCTATGCTGGAGGACATCGCCATTCTCACCAATGGTACCTTCATTTCAGAAGATACCGGTATCAAGCTGGAAAATGTAGATATCACCATGCTCGGTAGGGCTAAAAAAGTTAAAATCACTAAAGAAAAGACAACTATCGTGGAAGGATACGGTTCGGAAGAAGCCGTACGCGGCCGCATCAACCAGATCAAGAAGCAGATCGAAGAGACCGATTCCGAATACGACCGGGAGAAGCTGCAAGAGCGCTTGGCTAAACTGGCCGGCGGCGTAGCCGTCATTGAAGTAGGTGCCGCCACCGAAACCGAACTCAAGGAGAAGAAGCACCGTATCGAAGATGCTCTGTCCGCAACTAGAGCCGCAGTAGAAGAAGGTATCGTCGCCGGAGGAGGCGCTACCCTGGTCCACTGCATCCCTGCTCTGGACAACATCCAGGCCGAGGGAGACGAAGCAGTCGGTGTGCGGATCGTGCGGAGGGCTCTAGAAGAGCCGCTGCGTCAGATTGTGGCTAACTCCGGTCTAGAAGGCTCCATAGTAGTAGAAGAAGTTAAGAAGAGAGGCAAAGGAATAGGCTTCAACGCTCTTACGGAAGAATACGTAGATATGGTCAAGGCAGGTATCGTGGACCCAGCTAAGGTTACGCGCAGCGCTCTGCAAAACGCCGCCAGCATAGCTTCCCTGCTACTGACCACCGAAGCCTTGATAGCAGAAATCCCTGAAAAAGAAAAGAACAACAACCCTCCGGGAATGCCTGATATGGATTACTAATAAAACCAAACTCCCCCCACTCCCCCCAGTGATAAGGGGGGAGTTTCTTTTTGCTTCCGTCTAAACCGAATTATGGCAAAATATAGTTCTTGTTGCAGGATAATGTAGTTTTTTATCGAAATATACCTTCAGGCTAAGGAGGGATGCCTATGGCTTCAGAAATTATTTGTATTAAGGGAATTAAAAACGGCCTGCTCATTTGTCTGGACAGTTCCCGGGATATTGAGGAATTAAAGGCTAACCTGAAAGCCAAGATAGAGTCGGCGAAAGGTTTCTTTTCGGGAGCGAGGTTTGCCTTCCACTTCAGCGCTCAACCTTTAAGCTCCTCGGAACAGCAGGAATTGCGGCAAATTTGCTGCCAGCACGGTTTGATCCCTGACGATAATATCCAAATGCCTCAAAGAACTTCTCCTTCCTCTGGCATAAAGCATACGTCCCAAGCTATTCCCGTCAGCAGGGGAGTTCTGGAGGAAGAAATGGAACAGGCAACCATGCTGGTGGAACACAGCGTCAGGTCGGGACAAAAAGTCCAGTTCGACGGAAATGTAGTTATCCTGGGTGACGTCAACCCAGGTGCTGAAATAATTGCTTCCGGCCACATCGTAGTCATGGGTAGCCTTAGGGGTATCGCCCATGCCGGGCTGGGCGGTTTCGAAGAGGCTACCATTATGGCCTATAACCTGCAGCCGACCCAGCTCCGCATCGCCAACAAAATTGCCCGCGCTCCGGAGCAAGAGTTACGCCGCCGGTCTTACCCGGAAATTGCTTATATAAGCCACGGTCAAATTGTTATCGAGCGTTATCGTCCGAGCCGTCCCCTGGCTAAAAGCGGTTAAAAAATCAGGCACCCCGTGAGGTGCTTTTTTTATTCAGGGGGAAAACTGTGGTCGGTATATTTCATCACCTCACCATGACAGGCGGCACAAAGCATCCCCTTTGGGTGTTTCAATTCCTCGCCTTCTTTGTTTAAACCGTGGGAATTATGGCAGGTAGGGCAAGAAACAATCTGAGAAAGGTAGTGTTTGCTAGAGTGGAAGTCACTAAGAAGTCCCTCTTGGTGGCAGTTGCCGCAAACCAAGTCGGTCTGCTGGGATACGGAATAATCGACGGCAGGGTTTAGAATATTGGAATCGGCGGGCAATTTAACGTGGTTTCCTCCCGGTCCGTGGCACTGCTCGCACCGGTATTGCTGTTCTTTCCAGTGGACGGTTTCTTGATAAGTAGTGTATTCCTGGTGACAGCTGTAACATTCGTGGTTGTCATCGTTATCTTTAACGTATCCTCCGCCTGGTTGAAAAATACTGCTTTGAACCAGAGCGGTTTGGGCTGGTTTTTTCAGTCCAGAATTAACCAGGTAACCTTCATTAGCCAGCCCCTTTTCATGGCAGGCTTCGCATACTCCCATATTGGGTAAACGCTTCAAGGCCGAGGAACCAGCCAGTTCTTCTATTTCAGCGCCTACAAAGCTCCCCGTGCCGGCCCAAAGAACGTCTCCCATGTATTTCTCATCCCCTATAGTTCTTTCCCAGTAGTCCTCGTTGGTACCGTGGGCCAGATGACAGGTCAGGCAGGTAATCTTCCCCTCCTCCAGCTTCATCCACTCGGAACGGGAATATCCGTTTCCAATGCCTTCCGGATTGCTCCCGTTATAATCATAAGGAATTCCCACTGCGTGGCGGTAGGCTTTTGAGTAAACACCGTTGGGAGAGAGGGAGCCGGGATGTTCTTCCCCTTCGGTATTGTAATCGGTATGACAGGCCCCGCAAAAATCGTTGATTCCTTTTTTGTGGATAACCACTTCATCAGTGGTCAGATAATTATCTATTTCCATCTCTACCCGTAAAGCGGGGACAAAGCTGGCATATAAATTCTCTCCCGGGGCCAGCAAACCGTCCGGAACAGTAATTTCGCTATATCCCTTCTGATTGCTCAAGTTAAAGTCTTTAATTTCGGTCGCGCTTTCGGGGCTGTACCCTTTGTATACCTTAACTTTATAAGGATAACCAATAATCATCAGCAACTTGTCTCCGCCTTCCTTAGCAACAAATACTCCCTCCTCCAGCTGCAGTTTCATCAATTCCTTCTTGTGGTTCACCGTCTGCACAAAATTAGGGTCTGGGTGCAGCACCCTGGCATTTCCACCCTGCCCATGAGGACTGTGGCACGACTGGCAGCTGAACTCTTGATCCCAGCGGTAAAGTTCTTTTCCCAGGCGCGTTAACCCGGTAACTTCCTTTTGCTTTGATCCACCGGGGGCGGCGGCCACCGTTATGGCTCCGGTAACGTTGTGATTGGACCAGGACTTTTCACTCTTCCCCCCGTATCCCCCGAAGGCACCTCCATAAGCCGGTAGCGCATCCTCACCGTTTCTTATTTCACCCCGTACCACATCATAAGTGGTGCTGACCGTACCGTCATGACAGGCCATGCAAGTTTCATAAACGGTATACCATTGAAGCAGGGAAGGGCCGACCGCCGAGTGAATGGAATGGCAGGAAGAACAGGCGTCGGTTTCGTTGCCGTAGTTGGAATGAATGCGGTAGGAAGCCGGGAATTTTTCATTTGGAAGATAGATTTCAAAGGGATAATAGGTAACCGCGTCGGGATTGAATTTGAGATTGGGATCTAAATTCTCCAGATAATAACCATTCTGGTTTTCCTGCGGGACGGTGGTAGGTGTATAAAAGTAATCTTCCATGCTGTAGTATTTAGGCTGCTCGGCAACAGCCGGCACCGCCAGCCCTACAGCAAAGCCGGTGAACGCAACCAGCAAAACCAGTACTCTTTTCAAAAACAAATACCTCCCTTCCGTGCCTATTATTCCCCCTTTCTAACCATATATTCCCAGTAAAAATCAGGCCTTCCCGTAAATGTTTATAACCGGCTTAACAGAAATATGAGGCTGCAATTAGAAAAAAACAAACCCTGCTGAGCAGGGCTTGTTTTTTCGTGTCGGTCAATTTATCAGGGCCTTTAAATGCTTGATTAGCCGGGGCAGTAACTCCTGTTTGGAAGGGCTGAAAAACACTCTTAACTCCGGCCCTTGTTTTTGTACTATCTGCAAATAATTGTCTACCCTCGATACTTCCTGTAATCCCTCCAGGGGAGCCCGCAGGCATCCAAATCCCAGGAACTTTTTTTTAAGATGGTAGACAGCCTTGTTAGTGACCACCAATGCCTCTTTATCCGACGCCTGTAAAGAAAGCCGGGTTAGTTCGGTCATCGCCACTCTTTCCCTGAAAACGCGCTCAAATTGGGGGTTGAGCTGTTCCAGTAATTCCAGCATGGACTCACCTCTGCCACTTCTCAAGCTCCCCGCGATTTTTAGATGGGATGATAAGGCGGAGTTCCGTTCTTCGGTCCTTCTTGGGATATGGTAAAGTCTACTCTTGTTTTAGCCGCCATCCTTTCCTCTAAGAAGCGGCTGGCAACCTGGGGAAACAGAGCGTATGACAGGATGTCTTCTTCTTTTTCCATGTAAGGCGCTACCCCTTTTTTGGCTTCTTCCAACTGGGGCTCCAAGAGATCTGCCGGGCGACAGGTAATAGGTTCTTCGTCCCCGATGATCTTCCGCCGGATCTCCTCATTTACCGGACCGGGGGGTTGCCCGTAAAGACCCTTCATATATGCCTTCGATTCGTTGGTGACCATCTTATACCGTTCGCCCATGATAACATTCAAGACAGCCTGCGTCCCTACTATCTGGCTGGAAGGGGTAACCAAAGGCGGGTAACCGAAGTCCTCCCTGACCCGGGGAACTTCCGCCAGCACCTCGGGTAGTTTGTCCAGAGCATTCTGCTGGGCCAGTTGGGAAATAAAGTTAGAAATCATGCCTCCCGGAATCTGATAGACCAGAACGTTGGCATCCACTGTATTGGCCGCCACGTCAAATTCCTTATATTCCTTTCGCACCTCTTTGAAGTACTCGGCTATTTCCGACAGGAGTTGCAAGTCCAGGCCGGTATCGTAAGGAGTGCCCTGTAATGCCGCCACCATCGATTCCGTAGCCGGTTGAGAAGTTCCCATGGCCAGAGATGATATGGCGGTGTCAATTACATCTACTCCAGCTTCTATTGCCTTCAGGTAAGTCATGGAGGCCATACCGCTGGTATAATGGCAGTGCAGCTGGATGGGAATGTTTATATTCTGCTTAAGGGCAGTAATAAGCTCAAAGGCGCCGGTAGGAGAAAGAATTCCGGCCATATCCTTGATACAAAGGGAATCCGCCCCCATTTCCTCCAACTGCTTGGCCAGAGCCACATAGTGTTCCACATTATGCACCGGGCTTATAGTATAAGAAACGGTAGCCTGTACGTGAGCACCTACCTGTTTGGCCACTTCCATAGCTTTGCGCATGTTGCGTACATCGTTCAGAGCATCAAAAATACGGAAAATATCTATCCCGTTAGCGTGGGCTTTCTTGACAAATTCTTCTACCACATCGTCCGCATAATGTTTATATCCCACCAAGTTCTGGCCTCTCAACAGCATCTGCAGCTTGGTATTCCGGAAAGCTTTTCTCAACTGCCGCAATCTTTCCCAGGGATCTTCATTTAAAAACCGCATACAGCTGTCAAAAGTGGCTCCTCCCCATACCTCCAGGGAATGAAAACCTACTGCATCTATTTTTTCTGCTATAGGCAGCATATGCTCCGTCTTCATGCGGGTGGCCAGCAGGGATTGGTGAGCATCCCGCAGGGTGGTGTCGGTAATCCTTATCCTTCTGGTAGTGGTTGCCATGGCCGGCACCTCCTTTGTTGCTTGTTTATGAGATTATATGTGCCACAAATCTTAGCCATTCTACACCTTAGTTTTATATTCCTTCCCTTTTGCTCATGAATACAAGATACATACGATTACAAAAAAACCTCGCCGGCAGCGAGGAGAATCACAAGACTTTGGTAACACCGCGGTAAATCAGCCCTCGGGGGGCATCCACCGTTATGATGCTTCCATCTTCTAATTTTTCCATTATATCTTCTATCCCAACCACCACCGGGATCTGCAGGCTGATTCCAACAATCGCCGCGTGCGATGTAAGTCCCCCTTCTCCGGTAATAACCGCCGCCGCCCTCTCCATGGCCGGCACAAAATCTCTATCGGTACTGTAGGTGACTAAAATGTCTCCTTCCTGCACCTTGCGTAAAGCTTCCGCCGCATTCTTGACCAGACGTACTCTTCCGACCGCCACCTGATTACCAATACCTATCCCTTTAGCAATTACTTCTCCCACAATATGAACTTTGAGTAAATTGGTAGTGCCGGGAACACCGGCAGGTACGCCCGCCGTGATTACCACCAGGTCACCGCTGCGGATTATCCCTTTTTCCAGGGCCGCAGCCACCGCACTGGAAATCATTTGGTCCGTGTCGGTTATCTCGGATACTTTCAGCGGATAAACTCCCCAGACCAGACAGAGCTTTCTGAGAACCTGCTCATTGGGGCTGGTGGCAATGATAGGAGCTTTGGGACGGTATTTGGAAACCATTCGGGCCGTTGACCCTGATGCCGTGGGCGTAATAATGGCTGCTGCTTCCAGGTCCAGGGCGATATCACAGGTAGCGTGACTGATAGCATCCGTAACCGTCTTTTGGGGAACAATCTGCCTTTTACCCAGGATTTCTTGATAATGGATGGCTTCTTCTGCCCGGAGGGCAATCCGGGACATGGTACGTACCGTTTCTACCGGGTATTTACCGACCGCCGTTTCACCCGACAGCATAATGGCATCGGTTCCATCCAGAATGGCATTGGCCACATCGCTGGCCTCAGCCCTGGTAGGCCTGGGGTTTCGAATCATGGATTCTAACATCTGGGTGGCGGTAATGACTGCTTTACCTTCCTTATTACACTTTTCTATTATTTGCTTCTGCAGCAAGGGGACCTCTTCGGACGGAATCTCTACTCCCAGGTCCCCCCTAGCCACCATAATGCCGTCGGCCACCCTTAATATCTCTTCGAAATTATTTACTCCTGCTCGGTTTTCAATTTTGGCAATGATGGATATATCCGCGTTATGTTCCTCCAAAATCCTGCGAATTTCCAGAATATCCTGAGCCCTTCGCACAAAAGAAGCTGCAATAAAGTCTACTTTCTCCTCTATGGCAAAATGAATATCTGCTATGTCCTTCTCCGTAATTGACGGCAGCCTGACTTCTACTCCGGGTACGTTAACCCCCTTACGGCTACTTATTTCCCCGCCGTTAATGACCAGGCAAACAATTTCCTTTTCCCGTACTTCCCTTACTTCTAATCCTATTAAACCGTCATCCAGGAGAATAGTGTCTCCCTCTTTTACATCCTGGGGTAACCCGCGATAGTTGACTGAAATCTTCCGGGAATCGCCTTCCGTTTTCTCCACCGTAAGAACAAGTTCCTGTCCTTCCTTAAGGACCGCAGAACCTCCCTTAATATTGCCGATGCGAATTTCCGGCCCTTTAGTATCCACTAAGATAGCAACGTATTCTCCTAATTCCTGCGCCGCCCGGCGGACGGCCTGAATTCGCTTCCGGTGCTCTTCGTGGGTGCCATGGGAAAAATTTAAGCGGGCAACATTCATGCCGCTTATGATCATCTCTTTTAAAATATCTTCCTGTTCGCAAGAAGGACCAATAGTACAGACAATTTTGGTACGGCGCACGTCACTTTCCTCCTTCGTTCTAAATCGACAGGACTCCCGCTAATTCATAAGCTTCGCGATCTACCGTTTTGGTTCTCTGCAGGACCTCTTCCAACGGGTAATTGACCACGCGGTTGTTCTCAAAGCCTACCATTTGACCACTCTTCCCCTCCAAAAGCAACTCCACCGCACGAGCCCCCGTGTAGCTGGCCAGCATCCGGTCAAACGCCGTCGGAGTACCGCCCCGTTGTATATGTCCTAAAATTATTACCCGCGTTTCAAAGCCGCCCTTCTTCTCTATTTCCTTACTAATATCTATAGCGCTGCCCACTCCTTCGGCCACCACGATAATACTGTGAAGCTTGCCTCGTTTACGACCTCGCTCTATCTTTTCAACTACCATATCCAGGTCATAATCTATTTCGGGAATTAGAATAGATTCGGCTCCGCCCGCAAGACCGGCATTCAGGGCTATAAATCCGGATTGCCTGCCCATTACCTCCACAATAATTATTCGCTCATGAGACGTGGCTGTGTCCCTGGCCTTGTTAATGGCATCAACTGCCGTGTTAACTGCCGTATCAAAACCAATGGTGTAATCAGTACAGGGAATGTCGTTATCAATAGTGGCGGGTACTCCGATAGTGGGAACCCCCAATCGGGCAAGGTGTGCAGCTCCTCGAAAAGAGCCATCCCCCCCGATTACGACTAGGCCGTCTAGCCCTGCTTCTTGAATCTTTTGTAACGCTTCCTTCCTGCCTTCCTCGGTCTTAAATCTCTCACTGCGGGCCGTCAGCAGTATGGTACCGCCCCGGTGGATAATGTCGGCTACCGAACCCACATGCATTTCCCGGAATTCACCTTGAATAAGTCCTGCGTAGCCCCGGCGGATACCTATAACCTCCAACCCGTGATATATTGCCTTCCTGACCACCGCTCTAATAGCAGCATTCATTCCTGGTGCGTCTCCGCCGCTGGTTAAAACCCCAATTCTTCTAACCAATTTTATCCTCCCCTTAAAGTTTGACCAGTTCACTAATTATTTCATGGGCCTCTTCAACTTCGGATTCTGGAACCAAAACTTCCACTGAACCACCTTTGACCTGCGCCGAACCGACTGGACGCAGGTTGACCAGAAGTCCTTCCCGGGTTAATACTTCTTTAACCTTTTCTGCCACTCGCCGGTTGGGAGCAATATAGACTACTGTCCACATACGCGGGCCCTCCTTTTAGTCTACCTCCTGTTCTGACCCACAATACAATTAAATCCAGGACTTTAACCTGGATAGTACTATTTACTCACCGGCTTCCACAACACCGTGTTTGGTGTAAATTTTCGCCTTGCCGCGAATTTTTATAGCTGAAGTATGCTCCGTAAACTGAGCAATCATTACTTCCCCTTTATCCAGTTTCTCAGTGTGGTGAAACTTGGTATCTTTTCCTCTCGTCAAGCCGATTAAAGTCACCCCGTTTTCCAACGCTTTGACTACCACATATTCTCCTAAAACTTCATGTGGGTTATCCATTCACCCCTCACCTCTGTCTCAAAAATGTCATTAAAACCAAGGTTATCATATCACAAGTTTCAAGGCTTTTCAAGAAACTTCGCGCTATTCATAACGCAGTGCTTCCAACGGATCGAGCAAGGCAGCTTTTCTCGCCGGATAGTACCCAAAGAAAATTCCCACCAGCACAGCAAAGAGAAAAGCTACCACCAACGACCAAGGGGGGATAACGGTCGTAAGGTAAGGTATATATTGCGTTATCAGATAGGAAGCAACAATACCTAGAAAAACTCCAATTACCCCTCCCCCTACACTCAGGGCTATCGCTTCCAGCAAAAATTGGAGTAGAATATCCCTTCTTCTGGCCCCCAGAGCTTTGCGCAAACCTATCTCTCCGATCCTTTCCATAACCGAGACCAACATAATATTCATTATACCGATTCCCCCCACTATCAGGGATACACTGGCAATTCCTCCTAGCATGGCAGTTAAGGTGTTAGTAATTCCCCGGAAGGCATTTAAAATGGCCCTTTGTTCCGTAACCATGAAATCTTCTCCTTTATGTCTTTTAAGCAAAATTTTTTTAACCTGTTCTTCTGCTTTCTCCACCTGCCCCGGCGACCGGGCAGATATAAACATTAAACCTACCTGACTGGTATCATAGTGTTTTTCTGCCGTAGTTATAGGGATAAAGACCCGGTCATCGTTGTTAATGGTCAGAGTGTTTCCTTTACGAGCCATAACACCAATGACTTCGTACTCCCGCCCGTTTATTTTTACTTTTTTCCCTATCGCTTCTTCCTTGGTTCCTTTAAAAAGGCGTTTAAAAGTTGTGTGACCTAAAACTACTACCTGTTTTCTAAGTTTAGTATCCTGATCACTGATAAATCTTCCCGCTTCCACCGGTGAATTCCGGACTTGAGGATAAGCGGGTGAAGTTCCATTTACTAAAGTTTCCTTTTTTGCTTTATCAAATTGAATGCGACTGCCTACCTCAATGATAGGAGCAACGCCTTTAACCGCCGGGGCCTGACTTTCTATAGCTTGAGCATCTTCAAAAGTCAACTTGCTCACCGTACCTCCCAGAGAAGCAGCGGTTAGGCCTCCTGCTTTATGGGGCGTCACAATGATAAGATTGGAACCCAACGCCTGAATCTGATTCGATATGTAGCTCCGGACTCCCTCTCCAATAGAAATGAGGGTCACCACCGAAGCTACTCCAATGATAACTCCGAGCGCAGTAAGAAAAGCCCGCAACTTGTTAGCCGCCAGTCCTTTCAGAGCCAGCTTGATGCCATCAATTAAGCTCATGCTGCACTTCCCTTCTCTCTTTCAAATCCGTTGGAAAAATTAAATACTGGGACGCTTGATCGGGGGTCAGGTGGTTGGCTATAATTTCCCCGTCTCGTATCAGAACCGTCCTTTCCGCCCGGCTGGCAACCTCCCGGTCATGAGTTACCAGGACAATAGTGGTTCCTTGCTGGTGGAGCTTTTGGAAAATCTCCAACACTTCGTTTCCCGACCGGGTATCAAGATTGCCGGTAGGCTCGTCCGCCAAAATGAGGGCCGGGTCGTTAACGAGGGCCCGGGCAATGGCCACTCGCTGTTTCTCCCCTCCGGATAATTGGTGGGGATAATGATACAGCCGGTGGCCTAATCCCACTGAATGCAATAATTCTTTGGCCCTGTCCTTCCTTTGGCGGGGAGAAAGACCCAGGTATATCATCGGCAATTCCACATTTTCTACAGCAGTAGCCCGGGAAAGCAACTGGAAGTTTTGAAATACAAAACCTATTTTTCGGCTGCGGATATATGCCAACTGATTGTCGTCTAACTTGGCTATGTCTTGACCTTCCAGCAGATAACTACCGGACGTAGGTCGGTCCAGACAGCCGATAATATGCATCAAAGTGGATTTACCGGACCCGGAGGGACCCATAATGGCCACAAATTCTCCTTTAGCCACTTCCAGCGAAACGCCTTTTAAAGCTATATCTATCTCGTTGTACGCTTTAACTATGTCTTTTAGTAATACCAGCACCGCTGTCACTTCCACCGTTCTACTTTACAGTTCGCTTCTTATTCTGCCCGAAATAATTTTAATCTATCAACAAACTGTTCCATTTTGTGATAAATAAAATAAGCAGGCCTGCAGCCTGCATTAACAGTCTCCGTCCCTTTGGATACCGTATTTATCGTACAGCGCCTCCGCCACCTCCGGAGGCACCAGTCCCTTTATACAGCCTCCCAGGGAAGCCACCTGTTTAATGATGCTGGAACTGAGAAAAGAATATTCGCCCGCGGTCATTAAGAATAAGGTTTCCACTTCCTCCGCCAATTTTTTGTTCATCATGGAAAGCTGAAATTCGTACTCAAAATCAGAAATGGCCCGCAGACCCCGAATAATTATATTTGCTCCCTTCTTCTTAACAAAATTGGCCAACAGACCTTTGAATCCTTCGACTTCAACATTCGGGTAGTTTTGGGTAACTTTTTTTAACAGTTCAATTCTCTCCGCATGGGAAAACAGGTTGTTTTTGTAATTGTCATAAGCAACCGCTATAATGACTCGGTCAAACAATTTACTGGCTCTCTGGATAATATCCAAATGGCCGTTAGTAACGGGATCAAATGTTCCAGGATACACAGCGATTCTCAATGTCTCTGTCCTCCTTGCCCCAATAGTTAAATCCGTGTTTGACTACATTACGTATACCATATTATATATAGCAGCAATTATTTCCTGCCCTTCCCCTTTAATTTATGAAAGAAAAAGAGCACCACGCATAACAGGTGCCCTTTAAGGTTATTGTTCTTCCAGTCCTTTGACGGTAACCTCACCTTCTTCTGATACCCGGTGGCAGTTAATACAGTTTTTATCGTATTTCTCCAGATAGTGTTCCCCTTCCACCAAATGTATCCGGTGGAGGATAGTGCGGAAGGGCCGTTCACTTTCATGCCCGTGGCACTGAATGCAGTCCTTGAGGGTGGCATCTTCTTTTACCTGCGGATGGCCCTCGATATTCTTGACCTCAGCACTCAACCGGTAATCTTTGTCGTCTTTCTTGCGGTGACAGCTCACACACCCGTTAGGGGCCTGGTCTTCCATCATTTGCGCGGCATTTGGTTCGGGGGATTTTTCCTCTCCTGGTTTTTCAGCTTCCTGCTTGGCTTCCTGCTTTTGTTGAGGAGACGGCTCTTCCCCTCGAGGTGGACACCCCGTCAGCAGTACCGCTACTGCGACTAAGACAACCACAAAAATTAAGAGCCTGGTATGTTTTCTCATCTCCTTCCACCTTCCTCTAACAAGTTTTCATTCCCATGGTATTTTGCCCAACTAGTACAATTTTATCCATATAAAAAAAGAACTGGTCATTGACCAGTTAACTTCATGCTGTCAGCTCTAATTTACTGCCCTTAACCGCCGGGTTGAACAATTTTCAAATTCCCCTTTCCCAAAATTTGCTCCACTTCCTGCTCCAGTTTGGGATGGGGGTCCACCCAATAGCGGTTGTTGATTAAAATGCATTTGTTCTGGCGGGGAAAATACAGGTACACAGGACTGTTTCCCCGGTACTGCATGAGGACCTTTTTCAATTTCTCTATATGTACTGCTTCTGCCTGTTCCAGGCGAATATATATTTTAGGTGGATTGGGGGAAGAAGGCAAAGTCTTTACCAGCTCGCCAAAAACTTTCAATTCTTCATCTCGTTTGCTGACTTTTCCCTCCACGACTACTATAGTATCTTCCTGCAAAATTCGGCTGAAACGGCTGTAAACGCGGGGAAAAATCAACACCTCTACCCTACCGGTGGTATCCTCCAATTGGAGGTAGGCCATCACTTCTCCCTTCCGGGTCACCGTTTTTCTCACTCCGGTCAGTATCCCGCCAATTTTTACCGCCGTTTCGTCAGATAAGCTTTCCAGATCGGCAACACTGTGGGTAGCAAACCTTTTTAATTGTTCCTGATACTCCGCTAAAGGATGCCCGCTGACGTAAAACCCCAGCATTTCTTTTTCCATAGCTAAAATTTCCCGGCGGGAAAATTCTGGAATGTCCGGAATAGTTTCCAGTGAGGTCTCCGTTTCTTCCCCGTCTACCAAATCTATCAAAGACATTTGTCCACTGTTCCGGTCCCGTTGAACTTGCTGCGCAGTCTCCAGACACCTTTCCAGGATGGCAAGCAGTTGAGAACGCCTCACCCCCAGAGAATTAAAAGCTCCACACCGAATAAGGCTCTCTATTACTCTTCGGTTGACCTGCCGGAGGTCAACTCGCTGGCAGAAATCCGTCAACGTTTTAAAAGGCCCGCCGGAATTTCGGGCAGAAATAATGGCCTGAATGGCATTTTTCCCAACATTTTTCACCGCGGCCAAGCCGAAACGGATCTTGTTATTCACTACCGTAAAGTCTACCAGACTTTCGTTTACGTCCGGAGGCAGGATTTCAATACCCATGCGCCGGCATTCTTCGATATAAACGGGTACCTTGTCGGAGTTCTCCATAATGCTGGTCAGAAGAGAAGCCATATATTCCACCGGGTAATTGGCCTTCAAATAAGCCGTCTGGTAAGCTATATAAGCATAGGCAGCACTATGACTCTTGTTAAACCCGTAGCCGGCAAAGTGAGCCATTAATTCAAAAATCTTTTCTGCGGTCTTTCGGTCAACTCCCCGTTTTTCGGCCCCCTGTAAAAAGTTTTCCCTTTGAGCGGCCAGCACCTCCGGTTTCTTTTTCCCCATGGCTCGCCGCAACAGGTCGGCCTGTCCCAGAGTAAAACCAGCCATTTCGCTGGCGATCCTCATCACCTGTTCTTGATACAAAATCACGCCATAGGTTTCTTCCAGAATAGGTTTCAGCAGAGGATGAAGGTATTCTACGGGAACTTTTCCATGCTTGCGGTTAATAAAATCATCTACCATACCGCTTCCCAGAGGACCGGGGCGGTAGAGAGCCACCAAAGCTATAATGTCTTCAAAACGTTCCGGCTTGAGATTTCTAAGAATATTGCGCATTCCCGAACTTTCCAACTGGAATACTCCTATGGTTTCTCCCCGGCTTAAAAGGCTATAGGTTTTCTCGTCGTCTAAAGGTATCTGATCTATGTCCAGGGAAATCTTTCGCGTTTTTTCGACCAGCCGGAGGGTATCCCCGATGACGGTCAGGGTGCGCAAACCCAGTATGTCCATCTTGAGTAACCCAATTTCCTCTACGGTCTGCATGGGAAACTGGGTTGTAACCATTCCTTCGGAGGTCTTCTGCAAAGG
This sequence comes from Calderihabitans maritimus, assembly GCF_002207765.1. Taxonomy (NCBI): domain Bacteria; kingdom Bacillati; phylum Bacillota; class Clostridia; order Neomoorellales; family Calderihabitantaceae; genus Calderihabitans; species Calderihabitans maritimus. The sequence continues at coordinate 603 of NZ_BDGJ01000008.1, read as the reverse complement.
AAGATAGCAGGTGAGCGGTTCTTTAGCAATCACAATTCCTGCTGCATGAGTCGAGGCATGACGGGGCATGCCTTCCAGCGCCCGGGCAGTATCCAATAGCTGTTTTATCCTTTCATCTCTTTCATACAGCTCTTTAAGCTCCGGACTGAGCTGCAGGGCTCTGTCGATCGTGACCCCTAACTCGTTGGGGACGAGTTTGGCAATCCGGTCTGCTTCCTGATAAGAAAAATTCATCACCCGGCCTACATCCCGAATCGCTGCTTTGGCCGCCATAGTTCCAAAGGTGATTATCTGAGCCACCCGGTCGCTGCCGTACTTCCGGGATACATATTCAATTATTTCCCCGCGCCGCTCAAAACAGAAATCAATATCAATATCCGGCATGGTAACTCGTTCCGGATTCAAAAACCGTTCAAAAAGTAAGTCGTATTGCAGCGGGTTAATGTTAGTAATCCCCAAAACATAAGCAACCAGACTCCCGGCAGCCGACCCCCTGCCCGGGCCCACAGGAATGCGTTTCTGGCGGGCAAAATTAACTAAATCCCAGACTATAAGGAAGTAACCGGAATAACCCATTTGCCGGATAATTTTCAATTCATAATC
>NZ_BDGJ01000007.1 GCF_002207765.1 Calderihabitans maritimus | reverse complement strand
GAAGTTAAGTCCTCCTGCGCCGATGGTACTGGGGCTCCTGCCCCGGGAGAGTAGGTCGCTGCCAGAAACTTATTCTTGTGTGTTCCTCGGTAGCTCAACGGTAGAGCAACCGGCTGTTAACCGGTAGGTTGCAGGTTCGAATCCTGCCCGGGGAGCCATTTTTATTTTTTTTAGGAGGTTTTTCAGTACAGCATGGTAACACTCAAAACTTTTAAAAGAGGGATTGGTAATGGCCTGTCAGTTACCCGGGACTTGGCAATAGCCATTGTACCGGTGTACTTTTTGATTACTGTTTTAAAGTATACGCCTGTTTTAGAGATAATTTCTAAGGTATTTGAGCCGATCATGAGATTGGTAGGGTTGCCGGGAGAAGCTTCCTTGGCATTGGTTTTGGGAAATGCAATAAATTTATATCCGGCCATTGGAGTAATCGTTTCGTTATCCCTCAGCCCTAAACAGGTAACTATTTTAGCGCTAATGTTGCTGCTTTCCCATTCGCTTTTTATCGAGAGTGCGGTTAGTAAGATGACTGGTATCATGGTGTGGCAATTAGTACTTTTACGATTATCGCTGTCTTTTATTTCGGGTTTCATTCTGAATGTAATTTTATAGGTGATCATAATGGATTTGGTAAGTATTGTTAAAGAAGGCTTTACAGGGAGCTTATTAAGCGTTTTGCAAATTGGCGCGATTGTGATTCCTCTGATGATTTTTATTGAGTTAATTAAGGATCTAAACATTCTTTCTCGACTAACAATCGTGATTCGACCAGCGATGCGAATTTTTCAACTTCCCTCGGAAGCCTCTTTACCGTTGTTGGCCGGATTAATTTTTGGTATTACATATGGTGCTGGAGTAATCCTACAGGCAGCCCGGGATGGGCACCTGTCTAAAAGAGATCTTTATCTAATAAGTACGTTTTTAGTGATTTTCCATTCTCTTTTCGAAGACACCATGCTGTTTGTAGCCATAGGAGCTAATGGATTTATTCTTATTTTTGTTCGACTTATTCTCGCTGTAGGCATTACTTTCATAGCCGCCAGATTTGCTTTTCATGAGCAAAAACAGTCGTTACACCGGTAATTATGCCGGTGTTTTTTATTTTTATAAGTTTGAAGCAAGATGGAAAAAAATAATATACAGAGAAATTAGGAGAAATCAAGAGGAACATTGTGATAAAGGTTTATATTCAGCAATAATGGGCTAGAATAAGACTAAATCAAATTTGCTTATTAATCAACAAAAAGTGATAATTAAATTGAAGGTCAAAGATAGTCAAAAGGTTAGCAAAGGTCAAACGGAGGGAAGGATATGCGCAGTTTAGCAGATCGTATAGAGCAATATTTGAAGCAACTGTTAGCCAGGAGCCCCAAAGGGGAAGTGGAAATAAGGCGAAATGATTTGGCGCAGCGATTTGCCTGTGTTCCCTCGCAGATTAATTATGTTCTTAGTACCCGCTTTACAGTGGAACAGGGATATTTAGTTGAAAGCCGCCGAGGAGGTGGTGGGTTCTTACGCATCATCAAATTGCCTCTTAGAAGAGAAGAGGAGAAAATATTGCATTTTATAAATCAGACTATTGGCGATATGATTACCCAGCAGGCGGCTGAAGGATTAATTGATCGTTTATTTGAAGAAGGCTTGCTGACTAAAAGGGAGAGCCTGATTATGAAAGCAGTGGTCAATCGGCAGGCTTTACCCTTGGAGTTGCCGGAGAGAGATTTGGTTCGTTCTTCTATTATGAAGGCAATGCTTTTGACCGTACTGAAAGAAAATATAAAGTAAGGGGGGATTTGTATGCTGTGTGAAAGATGCCAGCAAAGACCGGCGAATGTTCATATTACTAAAATTATAAACGGCCAAAAAACGGAATTCAACCTGTGTTCCGAATGTGCCCGCGAAAATCAGGAGGAATACGGCTTTACCTGGGAACCTAGTTTTTCAATACCTAAATTTTTAGCCAGTTTAATGGATCCCGAAGTGACGCTATCGCCGGAAACTTTTGGCCAGAGGACGCAAAGAAGCTGTAGTAAATGTGGATTAACTTATACGGAATTTGGAAAGACCGGGAAATTAGGATGTGACCGTTGTTACGAAACTTTTGCCGCAAGCCTTGAACCTTTATTCCGCCGCATTCATGGCAGCACCCGCCATAACGGGAAAGTTCCGGAACGAGCCGGGGGTCGTATTAAGATAAGAAGAGAACTGGAAGCACTCAAGAAAGAGCTTCAAGCGCTGGTGGTTCGTGAAGAGTTTGAGAAAGCAGCTGTAGTTCGAGATAAAATCAAAGAATTGGAGAAAAAGCTTTAAGAAGATGGGGAGTGAAGAGAGGAGGTAAGGACTATGAAATTAACCAGGGAATCGAAATGGATGGAAGGTTCGGGACCCTACGCGGATATTGTGATAAGCAGTAGAATTAGACTGGCCAGAAATTTTGAGGAACTACCTTTCCCCCACCTTCTTTCAGAGGCGCAACAGAAGAAAGTGGTAGATAAATTGCAAGAAGTGGTATCCTCTCCTGTTGTACAGCAGAAGGTTGGGAGACTAGAACTAATTATCCTTAATGAATTGACCCCTCTTCAGCGGCAAATACTAGTGGAAAAGCATTTAATCAGCCCAGAATTGGCTGCCGCTGGAGGATATAAGGGGGTTGTGCTACGGGAAGATGATGCGGTAAGTATTATGATTAATGAGGAAGACCACTTGCGTATTCAATCTTTCTTACCGGCATTACAACTGGTGGAAGCATGGCGACTGGCTAGTTTTGTAGATGATGTCCTGGAAGGGATGTTAAAGTATGCTTTTAGCGAAGAATACGGTTATCTCACCTCCTGTCCCACAAATGTAGGTACAGGCCTCAGAGCCTCGGTTATGATGCATTTGCCGGCTTTGGTTTTGACGGATCAAGCTCGAAGAGTACTTTCAGCCCTGCCTCGGGTAGGTCTTGTAGTTAGGGGACTTTACGGGGAGGGAACCGAAGCTGTCGGCAACCTGTTCCAGATATCCAATCAATTAACTTTAGGACAAACAGAAGAAGAAATTATAACTAACTTGTCCTCGGTGACTAAACATATCATCGACCAGGAAAAGAAGGCTCGGGAAAAAATAATGAAGGAAGACCGCGGCAAGTTAGAGGATCAAGTGTATCGCGCTTACGGAATTTTAACTAGTGCGCGGGTTATCAGTTCTCAAGAGGCATTAACTCTTCTTTCCAAAGTTCGTCTGGGAATTGATTTAAAGATTATTAAAAATATTGATCCGCGCAAGTTCGTAGAATTGTTGGTAAAAATCCAGCCCGCCTATTTGCAAGTTTTAACGGGACGCGAAATGGATTATGCAGAAAGAGATTGGAAGCGAGCTGCAGTTTTACGAGAAACTCTGGGAGTAAAATAAAAGGAGGGAAGATTATGTTCGCTAAGTTTACGGAAAGAGCTCAGAGGGTTATACATCTGGCTCAAGAGGAAGCCAAGAATTTAAAACATCCTGCTGTTGGCACAGAACACCTATTATTAGGTTTAATTAGAGAAGGTGAAGGAGTAGCTGCTCAGGCATTAAAAAATTTGGGTATAAACTTGGACAAAGTACGAGAACAAATTATTCAGCTTATAGGACAGGGAGATCAGCCGCAGCAGGTTACCGGGCTTACTCCCCGGGCGAAGAGGGTATTGGAATTGGCAAATGAAGAGAGCCAGAAAATGGGAGTAAATTATGTAGGTACTGAACATATCTTATTAGGGTTGCTGAGAGAAAAGGACGGAGTGGCGGCTCAAGTCTTAACAGGATTAGGAGTGAGTGCCGATAGAGTTCGCCAGCAGGTTATGGTATTACTAGGTGGTGGCGCAATGCCTGCTTTCAGTATGTTCTTTGGCGATTTGGGAGAGGCGATGCAGGCCAAACCAGGTTTTGGAGCCAAAGCAAGAAAACAGCGTGATCGTACTAATACACCAACGTTGGATCAATTCAGCCGTGACTTGACCAAACTCGCAGAGGAAGACAAACTGGATCCGGTCATAGGTCGCGAGAAGGAAATTGAACGGGTGATCCAAGTGTTAAGCCGCCGTACCAAAAACAATCCGGTGTTGATTGGAGAGCCGGGGGTAGGTAAGACGGCCATTGCGGAAGGATTGGCTCAAAGAATAAAAGAGAACAAGGTTCCGGAAGTATTGGCAGATAAAAGAGTTGTTGCTTTAGACATGTCGGCTGTAGTAGCCGGTACTAAATTTAGAGGAGAATTTGAAGATAGACTCAAAAAAGTTATTGACGAAATACGCGGGGCAGGCAATATTATCTTATTTATTGATGAGCTGCACACTTTAATCGGGGCCGGTGCGGCTGAAGGAGCAATAGACGCAGCCAACATATTGAAACCTGCCTTAGCTAGAGGCGAGCTGCAGTGTATAGGTGCAACCACTCTTGATGAATACAGAAAGCATATTGAAAAAGATCCTGCTTTAGAAAGAAGGTTCCAGCCTATTATGGTTGGAGAACCTACCCGTGAAGAAGCCATAGAAATCTTAAAGGGCTTAAGAGACCGTTACGAGGCCCATCATAGAGTTAAAATAACCGATGAGGCCATAAAAGCGGCTGTTAACTTATCTGACCGATATATTACAGAACGTTTTTTGCCTGATAAAGCTATTGACTTAATAGATGAAGCTGCTTCTCGGGTAAGATTGAAGGTATATACTGCCCCGCCTGATATTAAAGAACTAGAAAAAAGATTGGAAGAAGTTCGTAAAGAGAAGGAAGCTGCTGTTCACAGCCAGGAATTTGAAAAAGCGGCGAAGTTGAGAGATGAGGAAAAAGAAATTCAGTCCCAGTTGGAAGAACTTAAGGAGAAATGGGATAAAGAAAAGGGTCTCGAGAAATCGGAAGTGACTGAAGAGCATATTGCGGAAATTGTATCGAGTTGGACGGGAATTCCGGTAAGCAAACTCGCTCAGGAGGAAACGGAACGACTTCTAAAATTGGAGGAAATCCTACATGAAAGAGTGATAGGGCAGGATGAAGCTGTGGAAGCTGTAGCCCGGGCTATTCGACGGGCTAGAGCGGGGTTGAAGGATCCTAAACGCCCCATTGGTTCGTTTATTTTCCTCGGACCCACTGGAGTAGGGAAGACGGAACTGGCAAGAGCCTTAGCTGAAGCACTCTTTGGCGATGAAGATGCTATGGTTAGGTTAGATATGTCCGAGTACATGGAAAGACATACCGTGTCTCGTCTCATAGGAGCTCCTCCCGGATATGTAGGATACGAAGAAGCAGGACAACTTACCGAAGCGGTAAGAAGAAGACCATACTCGGTGGTACTGCTGGATGAAATTGAAAAAGCCCATCCGGAAGTATTTAATATCCTGCTACAGGTCCTAGAAGATGGCCGTCTAACCGATGCTAAGGGGCGGACAGTAGATTTCCGAAATACAGTAATAATAATGACCTCTAATATCGGAGCTCAGACGATTAGGAAGGAGACGCGGGTAGGTTTTGCCAAAGAGTTAACTCAGGACGATTATGAGGCTATGAAAGACAGAGTTTTAAATGAATTAAAACGGTCTTTCCGGCCTGAATTTCTCAACCGTATCGATGAAATCATTGTCTTCCATTCCCTGCGCGAGGAACATATCCAGGAAATTGTAGAATTAATGCTAAATAATCTCAACAAGAGATTGGAAGAACACGATTTATTCGTAGAAGCAACTGATGAAGCAAAAGCCATCCTAGTTAAGGAGGGCTACGATGAAACTTACGGAGCAAGACCGCTGAAACGGACCATTTCCCGGCTAATAGAAGATAAGTTGTCGGAAGGACTACTGGAAGGGAAGTTTAAACCCGGCGATAAGATTATTGCTGAAGAGGTCAACGGCAAGATTGAGCTGAGGAAAAAAGAAGAATAGTAAAGTATCTTATCCCCCTGGAAGAGTACCGGGGGGTTTTTTCCATTTGGTTGATAGTGCTATAATACTAATATATTTTTGGAATAATTTGCATATGATAGAGAGGAGGACGGACCTCTGCGAAAAGAAGGTAGAAGATTTGTCTGCCAGCAATGCGGTCACGAAACATTAGGCTGGTTGGGGAGATGCCCCAGCTGCGGTGAATGGAATACTCTAGTCCAGGAAACAGTTTCTGCAAAAAGGCAGAAAGTGTCGGGAGTTGCGTCTTCCAATCCTCCTTTGTCGATTGTGGAAATAACTACTAGTAACGAAGAACGGTTTGCAACGGATATTGTCGAACTGGATAGAGTGTTAGGAGGTGGCATTTTACCTGGTTCTTTAATTTTAGTGGGCGGCGACCCAGGTATCGGAAAGTCAACCTTGCTGCTTATGGTGGCCTGGACCATTAGCAAGAAATACGGGACTGTTCTATACATATCAGGTGAAGAATCTTTGAAGCAGACACGCTTAAGAGCAGAAAGAATTGGAACTCTCTCTTCCTCACTGTATATTTTAACGGAGACTTGTTTGGAGAATATTGAATATTTTATTGAAAAATTAAACCCCGTTTTGGTTATTATTGATTCCATCCAAACGATATACAAAACCGACTTACCTGCAGCTCCGGGTACGGTATCTCAAGTTAGAGAATGTTGTGTTCAATTACTGACCATAGCAAAAACAAAAAACATTCCCATATTTTTGATTGGACACGTTACTAAAGAAGGTTCATTAGCCGGACCTCGGGTGCTGGAACATATGGTAGATGCTGTTCTATATTTAGAAGGAGAAAGACACCATACTTTTCGGGTGCTACGGGCCGTCAAAAATCGTTTCGGTTCAACTAACGAAATAGGTGTTTTTGAGATGAAAGAAACGGGACTGGTGGAAGTGAAAAATCCTTCAGCCATGTTCCTGGCCGAAAGGCCTCTGGGGGCAACCGGATCACTGGTAGTCTCCAGTTTGGAAGGAACCAGACCTGTTTTATTTGAACTACAGGCTTTGGTAACCCCCTCTTCATATCATAATGCGCGAAGATTAGCTACCGGCTTGGACTTGGGACGGGTATTACTTATGATTGCAGTTTTAGAGAAAAGAATAAGCTTGAATTTAGGCAATCAGGATATATACGTTAACATTGTAGGAGGTGTTCGGACGCAGGAAGCGGCCCTGGATTTAGGAATTTGTAGTGCAATAGCTTCCAGCTTCAAGGATATACCAGTTGATCCGTATACCCTGGTAATAGGAGAAGTTGGGCTGGCAGGAGAGGTAAGAGCGGTTTCTCAGTTGGAAAAGCGCGTGAGGGAAGCGGAAAAGCTAGGTCTACGGCGTTGTGTTTTACCGGCTAACAATTTAAATAATCTTAAATATAAGGGGCAAATTGAACTGATAGGAGTAACTAATGTCAAAGAAGCTTTGGAAATAGTTTTGGGAGGTTAGGTCGGTGAAGAAAAAAGATCAAGTTGAACTTCTTAATATGCTATCTAAGGTGGCCCCTGGCACTACTTTGCGACAGGGATTAGAAAATATTTTGCGGGCTAGGACGGGTGCTTTGATTGTTTTGGGAGATAGCCCGGAAATAATGGAAATTGTAGAGGGTGGTTTTCTTCTTGATACTGAATTTAATGCTGCCGCTCTTTACGAGTTGGCTAAGATGGACGGGGCCATTATTCTTAACCAAGAAGGCTCTAAAATATTGCGGGCTAATGTTCACCTAGTTCCTCAACCTACCATTCCTTCGCAGGAAACGGGTATCCGGCACCGGATTGCGGAGCGGGTGGCCCGTCAGACAGGAGCTATGGTAATTGCCATATCTCAGAGGAGAAATGTAATCACTCTTTTTAAGGGCCCCTTAAAATACGTCGTAAGGGATATTGGGCTGATTCAAACTAAAGCAAACCAGGCAATTCAAACTTTAGATAAATATAAACATCAGTTGGATAGAGCTCTAGCCAACTTAACTTATCTAGAGTTGGAAAATACCGTAACTGTCCATGATGTGGTGTCGGTGATCCAAAGGCTAGAAATTGTTATGCGTATAATCAAAGAAATAGAGCTTTATGTAGTCGAGTTAGGTAATGAGGGAAGATTAATCAGCATGCAATTGGAGGAGCTGTCTGAGGGGGTAAAGGAAGAAGGGTTGTTACTCGTACGGGATTACCTTCCGGCAGGAGAAAAAACTGAAGAACAGGTATCTGAGTGCCTACATGAAGCAGCGGCTGAAGAAGTGCTGGATCTTTTGGATATCAGCCGTATATTGGGGTACGGGGGAACGCTGGGCAGCCTGGATTTTGCAGTTACTCCCAGAGGTTTCAGGGTGCTCAAGAAGATACCGCGCCTGCCTATGGCCGTAATAGAGAATTTAGTAAATAAGTTTGAGACATTGCAGGGTATCATAGCGGCGACGGTAGAAGAATTGGATGAAGTGGAAGGAATTGGTGAAGTTAGAGCTCGGGCTATTAGAGATGGATTACGCAAGTTGAAGGAAAACATTTGGTTATATCTGGAAAAGAAGGGCGGCTGAAGAAGTGCATGACCATACAGTTTTTCAGATAATACATATTGTTGATGGACAGGGTTCGTTCCGGTTGCCCATAAAAAAACGAGTGGCGTCAGCCCTTTTTTTTTATTTTTGCTGAAAAATCTTGCATCAATTTCCCTTCTGAAGATTTGTTGCTTCGAAAATAAGTAGTGGGGAATTTTAAGTCAAAGATTACGGTTATGAGAAATGTAAAGATTTAATAAATATTGTAGTAAGCTTTGAAGCAGATTGTTCTAAAAAATTAGTTTAAATACTTGGTTGGAATGTTGACGGTTAATAAAATATGTGTTATAATACCAATCTTTTGACAAAAGAAAATCTTTTTATTAAAATGGTTTTATCAGGGTTTTTTGGGGGTGAAGTTATGTTCAAAGTGGGAGATAAAGTGGTTTATCCAATGCATGGAGCCGGGATAATTGAAGCCATTGAAGAAAAAGAGGTTCTGGGGCAAAAACGAAAATATTATGTTATGCACATACCGATCGGGGATATGAAAGTGATGATTCCCATAGATAGTGTAGAGGAAGTCGGTTTAAGGCAAGTGATAGACGAGGCGGAGATTGAAGAAGTTTTGAAGATCCTTAAAGATAAAAAAAGTAATATGTCGTCAAACTGGAATAAACGCTACCGGACCAACATGGAGAAGATAAAGAGCGGAAACATTTTTGAAGTAGCTGAAGTTGTGCGTAACCTTATCCTGCGGGAGCAGGAGAAAGGTTTATCGACCGGTGAAAGAAGAATGTTGGAGAATGCACGGCAAATTTTGATCAGCGAACTAGTCCTGGCGCGAGGAGAAGCAGAAGAAAAGGTAGAATCTCTCTTGGAAGGAATGTTTGCTTGAAAATATAGGAGGTAAAACAATTTAACAACATTTTTATGAAGGAATTTCCAGAACTTTGGTATAATGATACTCTATAGTAGTTAACAATAAAGAAAGGAGGTGAATTTTGCAAAATGGTTAATAGAATTGTACGTTTTTTTATAGCTTTTATATTGGCGGGAGCAGGTTTTTCGTTAGGTGTATTTTTGGCGAATCAGGGGAATGTTGTTATTCCAGGAGCGATTAAGGGGGCTATTATTGGAATACTAACCATTGTATTTGCCCTCGGTGGATTTAGTTTGGCACCTCGTTTAATTCAAGGTTTCGATCAACTTTCCGGGTGGTTAATAGGAAAGCTTTTGAAAATGCCCATTCAAGATATTATTGGCGGGGCAATAGGTCTTATTGTGGGGCTTATCATAGCTAGTCTTTTAGGTTCTAGCCTTTCGAGATTGCATTTGGTGGGGCCTTATATATCTATTATTGTAACTCTCTTTTTAGGGTATGTCGGTTTGAGTGTAGGTATCAAAAAAAAGGAAGAACTTTTATCTATTTTTTCCTCCCTTCCCCGGTTCGTGAGTAAGGATAAGCAAAGTAAAACTGAATTTCAATCCATGCCCAAGATATTGGACACCAGTGTAATAATTGACGGGAGAATAGCCGATATTTGTAAGAGTGGATTTATCGAAGGGGTTTTGTTAATACCTAATTTTGTCTTAGAAGAATTGAGGCATATTGCTGATTCCCCCGATCTCCTCAAGCGCAACCGTGGAAGAAGAGGTTTGGATATTTTGAATAAGATACGTAAAGAGCTAGATGTGCGGGTGCAAATATGCGAGTACGAATTTGACGACGTATTGGAAGTTGACAGTCGTTTGGTCAAGCTGGCAAAACAACTGGGAGCACCTATAATTACTAACGATTTTAATCTTAACAAAGTGGCCGAACTACAGGGCGTAAAAGTACTTAACATCAACGAGCTGGCCAATGCCGTAAAGCCCATCGTTTTGCCCGGAGAAGAGATGATGGTACATGTAATCAAAGATGGGAAAGAGGTTGGGCAGGGTGTCGGATACTTAGATGATGGCACCATGATAGTAGTAGAAAACGGCAAGAAATTTATTGGTCAAAACATTGATATAGTAGTAACCAGTGTTTTGCAAACATCTGCGGGGAGAATGATTTTTGGCAGACCTAAGATATTGGAGCGAAAGCAGGCCAGCGGATGACCGTGCAGTAAAGGGAGATGAATGCTACATGCCTTCCATTACAGCGATTATAGTTGCTGCCGGCAAAGGTACGCGGATGCAGGCCGAAGTACCCAAGCAGTATTTGTTACTCAAGGACAAACCTATTCTTGCCAGAACTCTTCAGGTGTTTGATAGTAGCCCTTTAGTTAACAATATTATATTGGTTGTGTCACCGGGAGATGAAGATTACTGCCGGCGTAAAATTATCGAACCTTATAACTTTCAAAAAGTAAGTAAGGTGATTCCTGGAGGTTTGGAACGGCAGGAATCAGTTTATAATGGATTACACGCTTTACCCAATGATTGTACCTATGTGGTCGTGCATGATGGTGTGCGACCATTTTTGACGTTATCGTTGTTAGAACAAGTAATCAAAGCAGCGAGAGAGCTTGGAGCTGCTGTAGCTGCAGTGCCTGTCAAGGATACCATTAAGATAGCCGGCCCTGACGGTTATGTAGAATCTACTCCTGAGAGAAAAAGGATTTGGGCGGTTCAAACTCCCCAAGTTTTCCGCAGGGATTTGATTGTTTCTGCTTATAAGAAAGCGTTTACAAAAGGCATCGTGGCAACTGATGATTCTACATTAGTAGAAGAAGCAGGATTTAAGGTTAAATTAATACTTGGTGATTATCAAAATATTAAAATAACTACTTGGGAAGATTTCTGGTTAGCGGAAACAATTTTGGAAAGGAGACAAACATGCGATCGGGTATAGGTTATGATGTGCACCGGCTTGTAAAAGGTCGACCCTTGATTTTAGGTGGAGTTAAAATACCCTTTGAATTGGGGTTAGAAGGGCATTCCGATGCAGATGTACTAGCTCATGCAGTTATTGACGCTCTCTTAGGCGCGGCAGGAATGGGTGATATAGGGCGGCATTTTCCCGATACGGAGGCGGAATACCGGGGAATATCCAGCATGTTGTTGTTGGACAAAACACTAGAGTTATTGAAAACGAAAGGGTATAAAATAAACAACGTGGATGTCACTGTGGTGGCGGAGCGTCCAAAATTGGCCCCCTTTATTCCCCGCATGGAAGAAAATTTGGCGGGAGTTCTTCAAATCAGTCGGGAGCAGGTAAATGTAAAAGCTACGACTACTGAGGGTTTAGGTTTCGTTGGCATGAAACAAGGAATGGCGGCTTATGCGGTGGCAACTCTCTTGAAAGATCGGGAGGAGGAAGGATAAACTTGTTCTCTGAGTTCTAGAATGATATAATGTCAGAGCACGAAGACTAGGGGGGTATGCTTATGGAAGAAGTAAGAGTACGCTTTGCACCGAGTCCAACGGGACCTTTACATATTGGAGGCGCTCGTTCCGCTCTTTTTAATTATCTTTTGGCTCGAAAATATAACGGCAAAATGATTGTAAGGATAGAAGATACTGACCTGGAGCGTTCCAGCAGGGAATCGGAAGAGAATATTTTAGAAGCCCTGCGGTGGCTAGGTATTGAGTGGGACGAGGGGATAGATAAAGGAGGGCCTCATGGTCCTTATCGTCAGTCCGAACGCCAGGATTTATATCAAAAATATGTTACTAGACTTTTAGAACAAGGACAGGCATATTATTGCTATTGTACGGAAGAAGAGCTAGCGGCTCAACGGGAAGAACTGTTGGCCCGTGGCGAGATGCCTCGCTACATGGGTGAATGTCGTGACTTGACGCCGGCAGAAAGGGAAAAACTTGAAAAAGAAGGGCGTAAGCCGGCAATTCGGTTCCGGGTGCCAGAAAACCGAAAAATCATTGTGGACGATTTGGTAAGAGGAGAAGTTGTTTTTGAAAGTAACGGTATTGGAGATTTTATTATTGTTAAATCTGATGGTATTCCCACTTATAATTTTGCCGTAGTGGTAGATGATGCCGAGATGAATATAACCCATGTGATTCGCGGGGAAGAGCATTTGTCTAATACGCCCAGGCAACTTCTTCTGTTCGAGGCTTTAGGGCTTCCGGTCCCCCGCTATGCCCATATATCCCTGATTTTAGGGAAAGATCGGTCTAAGATGTCTAAGCGTCATGGAGCTACATCAGTTATTCAATATAAAGAAAAAGGCTATCTCCCTGAGGCACTGGTTAATTTTTTGGCCTTGCTGGGATGGGCTCCTGAAGGAGAAGAGGAAATATTTGATCTTTCGGAACTGATTGAGCATTTTTCCCTGGAACGAGTGGCGAAAAACCCGGCTATTTTTGATTTGGATAAGTTGAATTGGTTGAATGGATATTATATTCGTCGAAGTTCAGTAGAACGTATAACTGACTTAGCTATACCTTTTCTCCAGGAAAAAGGATATCTGCCGTCGGAGCTTTCTTCTGAACAGTATGAGTGGGTTAAGCGAGTGGTAGGCGCCTTGCAGTCTTACCTGTCTTATGTGGGGGAAATTACGGATTATATCGGCCTTTTCTTCGGAGAGGAAGTTAATCTAGAGGACGAGGAAGCCCGAAAAATCCTGCAGGAAGAACAGGTTCCCCGTGTTATTGAGCATTTCCGCAAGAAATTGGCGGAGCAAAAGGAGCTTACTCCCGAGCGGGTAAAGCGAATGTTGAAAGAATTGACCAAGGAGCTTAAACTTGGCGGAAGAAAAGTATTTATGCCTATCCGCGTAGCCTTGACGGGAAAAACCAAAGGACCGGAATTACATGACATCATACCTATTTTGGGTGTAGAACTAATTCAAAAACGTTTAGACAACAGTATAAAAAAGGTGCATATGATAGAAGGAAATTAGGGAACGTTGTAACTTGACATTTAATTAGTATCAGGTTTATAATAACGACAATAATACACAGCGTAAAAAGCAATGACGGGGAGAGTAGGCGCGACCCCACCTTCAGAGAGGAACTGTCGGCGGCTGAGAGCAGTTCTAGGCAGGACGTGCTGAAGTGCACCCCGGAGTTTGTGACTGAAATTTTAGTAGGTTTCAACGGTTGGCTCCGTTAAAGGCCTAGAATACCGGTGGTTACTGGTATTCGCTGAGGGGGGCATGCATATGCTCAAGCAGAGTGGGACCGCGAAACCTTTCGTCTCTGCAGTGAACCTGCAGTGTCGAAAGGTTTTTTAAATTTTTCTGGAAAGGGGGAAAAGTCATATGATACGCCGTATGTTCCGTCTCCTCAAAAGGGATATTGAGGTTATTTTTGAGCGAGATCCGGCGGCAAGAAGTGTTTGGGAAGTTATACTTACCTATCCCGGCTTTCATGCTATAATTCTGCATCGGATTGCGCATTATCTATATAGAAAGGGACTAGTTCTTTTACCTAGAATAATATCTCAGTTTAACAGATGGTTAACGGGAATTGAAATACATCCTGGTGCTAAAATAGGAGAAGGATTTTTTATTGACCATGGCATGGGTGTAGTTATAGGTGAAACTACTGAGATAGGGAACAATGTTACTTTGTATCAAGGAGTAACTTTAGGTGGTACTGGTAAAGAAAAGGGCAAGCGACACCCTACTATTGGAAACAACGTGGTCATAAGTGCTGGAGCCAAAGTGCTGGGGGCTATTACCATTGGGGATAATGTAAAAATAGGTGCGGGCTCGGTGGTATTACGGGATGTTCCCCCCAACTGTACGGTAGTAGGAGTTCCCGGTAAAATCGTCGTGCGGGATGGTCAAAATATTGCCGATAAAAAAATAACCGAAGTAGATCTTCAGCATAATAAGTTACCCGATCCCGTTGCTGAAATGCTTCTTTGTTTACAGCGGAAAATTGATCGGCTGGAACGACGTATTACCGAAATGGAGGTGAAACTTGGTGACCATTAAGGTATATAATACTTTAACCAAGCGGAAGGAAGAATTTATACCCCGGCGTCCACCGGAAGTAACCATGTATGTCTGCGGACCAACCACCTACAATTTCATTCATTTGGGAAACGCCAGGCCGCTGGTTGTGTTTGATACCATCCGGCGTTACCTCCAGTATAAAGGTTTTAAACTCACTTATGTACAGAACTTTACTGATATTGATGACAAGATCATCAACCGTGCCCGAGAAGAGAATATCGATGCTTTAGAATTGGCATCCCGCTTTATTCAGGAATATTACCGGGATGCTGATGCTTTAAATGTGCGGAGGGCAGATATTCATCCTAAGGTAAGTGAACATATTCCGGAGATTATTGCTATGATAGAGAGATTGATAGAAAAAGGTTATGCATACGTGGTGGAAGGTAATGTATATTTTAGCGTTCGCAAGTTTCCTGACTATGGGAAATTATCGGGGCGTTCCGTAGAAGAGCTTATGAGCGGCGTTCGGATAGAAGTTGACGCTAGAAAGAAAGATCCTCTGGATTTCGCTCTCTGGAAGGCGGCAAGACCCGGGGAACCTGCTTGGGACAGCCCCTGGGGTAAGGGCAGGCCGGGATGGCATATCGAGTGTTCAGCTATGTCTTTGAAGTACCTCGGTAACGGATTTGACATCCATGGTGGAGGCAATGATTTGATTTTTCCTCATCATGAGAACGAGATCGCTCAGTCAGAAGCATATACAGGAGAGGTTCCTTTTGTCCGCTACTGGCTCCATAACGGTTTTATAACCGTTAACCAGGAGAAGATGTCTAAATCATCGGGCAATTTTTTTCTAGTGAGAGAAGTTTTGGAAAAATATAACCCTGATGTAGTCCGTTTTTATCTCCTTTCAACCCACTACCGAAGCCCTTTGGATTTTGATGAAGAGAAGTTGAATGCCAGTAAGAAAGGTTTGGAAAGAATAAAATCTTGTTTAAGCCATATTGATGAAATCCTAGGGAAGCAGCCGGGCACGTCCTCTACTGCACCAGAGGTAGAACAAGGAAGCAGAAAATTGTTAGAGTTTTTATCAACAACTCGCACCAAGTTTGAACAAGCTATGGACGATGATTTTAATACGGCTTTGGCTATTGCTGCCTTGTTTGAACTCTGTCGAGAAGTCAACAGTTACATTAATCACCCCGAATTTGAAATTACTTCCCAGACTCAGGAGGTGTTACGTCAGACCAAAGAAATAATTATTACTCTGGGGGAAGAAGTTTTAGGTATTCTACCTGATTTGGCAAAACAAAAGGAGAAAGACACACAACAGGAGGAAAATATAACCAAAGATTTACTAGAATTAATTTTGGAAATACGTCAAGATGCCCGGCGTAAGAAAGATTGGGCAACGGCGGATCATATTCGCGACCGGCTGAAAGAGCTGGGAGTTTTAGTGGAAGACACTCCCCATGGCCCCCGTTGGAAATGGGCTAAACAAACTTGAGGAAGTGGTTGGGAGATGAAGTTCAGTTTTCCGGTTCCGACACCGGACAAGCTATCTCCGTTGACTTTAGCTTACGTCGGTGATGCTGTTTATGAGCTGTATGTGCGCTGTCAACTGTTGGCCAAGGGTTTTGTTAAAGTTAAGGATTTGCACCATAAAGCCATTAATTTGGTCAATGCCGGTACGCAGGCCGACCTGTTGAAGTTCATTGAGCCGCAATTGACGGATGAGGAAAAAAATATGGTAAGAAGAGGGCGTAATGCTAAGTCAGGTGACTACCCGAAAAAAGCTACGGTGATTGATTATCGTTACAGTACCGGTTTGGAGTGTCTCATCGGCTATCTATATTTGATGGGGGAGTTGGAGCGTATAGAGGAAATTCTGGGTTCCCTGGAGGAGATCGTAGATAAACCGAAGGAGTGAACAGATTGGGACGTCGAGAGTTACGTGTAGAACTATTGAGATACACCCATGAGCCCGAAGAAATAGTAGCCATGGGGGCCAAGCTTTGTTATTCTGCGGCTACTATAGAGGAGTTAAAAGAAGGTATTCAGCAAAATGATCAAAGGGAATTTATTCGCAAATTGATGAATATGGAACATCTTTCTCCCGTGGAGCATGCCAGCTTTACTTTTGGTATAGAGGGCGTTTCCAGGAGTCTCTTGGCTCAAATTACCCGACATCGGATAGCAAGTTTTTCTGTAAAATCCCAGCGGTATGTGAAAGAGGATAGTTCCCGGAACGTCGACGGTACTTTTGGGTATATTATTCCGCCTCGTATTGAAGCTTTAGGACCTGAGTATGTCCAAGAGTTCGAGAGGCAAATGAAAACCATTCAGAAATGGTACGATTTTTGGGTGGAAAAGTTGGAGGAAGCCGGAGAAGCGGCCCATGAGGACGCGCGATTTGTGTTGCCTAATGCTGCCGAAACTAAAATAATGGTCACTATGAATGGCAGAGAGTTACTCCATTTCTTTCGCCTGCGCTGTTGCAACCGAGCTCAATGGGAAATACGCCGCCTGGCAGAGGAAATGTTGAAGAAAGTGAAAGCAGTGGCCCCCAATATTTTTGAAAATGCGGGACCGGCTTGTCTTATGGGACCTTGCCCGGAAGGTCCTATGAGTTGTGGAAGGGCGGAGGAGGTTAGAAGAAAATTTAAAGACTAACAGGAGTGGTTACAGCAGTGGACGGGCTTATCTTAGGACGTAACGCTGTTTTAGAAGCCCTCAAGGCAGGAAGACCTATAAATAAAATACTGGTGGCGGAAGGTGCTAAAAGTTACGCGGTAAAGGAGATATATGAACTGGCTAAGCGTCGGCAAATTCCTGTCCAAAAGGTAAGACGGGAAAATTTGGCCCGGATAACTGAAACCAGTCGCCACCAGGGGATAGTGGCGTATACTTCTCCCAAAGACTATGTTACGGTTGATGACATATTAGAAAAGGCCAAGGTTAAGGGGGAAGCGCCGTTTATCGTAATGCTGGATCATATAGAGGATCCGCAAAACTTAGGGGCAGTTATGCGTACTGCGGACGCCGTAGGATGCCATGGTATAATCATTCCCAAACGGCGGAGTGTTCAACTCACCGCAACGGTAGAAAAAGTCTCTGCAGGGGCGGTAGAGTATGTACCGGTGGCACGGGTAGCTAATTTACCTCAAACGGCACAGCTCTTACAGGAAAAAGGTTGTTGGGTAGTAGGGCTAGACGCTAAGGCTTCGCAAATTTATTATGAAGTCGATTTAAAAGGACCTTTGGTTTTGGTGATTGGCAGCGAAGGGAAAGGGATCAGTCGTCTATTAAAAGAAAAATGTGATTTTCATGTTCGTTTACCTATGGTTGGGCACATTGATTCTCTGAATGCGGCGGTAGCTGCTTCTATAGTTATGTATGAGGCAGCTCGGCAACGATGGACGGGAATCTAAAAAAGGTCTGGTAGGTGGTTAAGGTGGAAGAGTATCTGGTTATAGACGGCTATAACGTCATTAACGGTTGGCCTGAGCTTAATCATTTGAAGGAAAAAAGCTTTGAGCACGCTAGAGATAAACTGATAGAAATGTTTAGCAATTACCAGGCCTTTTTAGGGATTAAAGTCATAATCGTTTTCGATGCTCATCATGTTAAAGGTAGTACTCAAAAAAAAGAAATCATATCTGGAGTAGAAGTTATCTACAGCGGAGAAGGCGAAACAGCAGATATGGTCATAGAGAAACTGGTGGATCGTCTGCCTGATGGCGTCTTAGTTTCGGTGGCCACTTCTGATTGGGCAGAACAGAGGATGATCATGGGGAAAGGAGCCTTACGCCTTTCGGTACGGGAGTTGTACCGAAAGGTCCAGCAGGCGGAAGAATCTAGCCGCCGGTACTTTAGTTCTAAGCCTTGTAATCCTTTTCCGCTGGATTCTCAATTGGACGAGTATCTTAAAGTTAGGCTTGAAAAATGGCGGCGGGACAAATAATGCGCGGGCGGGATATGGATAAGAAAAATTGACTTGATTTTCAAGGATTAATGGGCTATAATGTTTGTGTGACTGGGACAAGCCTAGATGCAACTAACGCCTCCATTGAAGGAAGCAATTACTCGGGTAGCGGTTCTACTCGTTAAAAAATTTAATAGGTGAAGTTTTTAATATAACAGGCCTTTAAAGTGCCTGTAATTAAATTTTTCGTGGAGGCGATGTCATGAGCGTCAACCCCCAAAAAGATACTTACGCGGGTTATGAAATGATGGGCGATGAAGAAGTAGTAGAACTGGCTAAGGAGGGTGATGACTTAGCTCAGGAATTTCTAATAAACAAGTATAAAAACTTTGTTCGCGCTAAGGCAAGGTCTTACTTTTTAATCGGAGCAGATAGAGAGGATATCATCCAAGAGGGTATGATCGGACTATATAAAGCTATTCGAGATTTTCGCTGCGACAAGTTGTCTTCATTCAGAGCATTTGCTGAACTTTGTATTACAAGGCAGATAATTACGGCTATAAAGACTGCTACAAGGCAGAAACATATTCCGTTGAATTCATATATTTCTCTAAATAAACCTATCTATGATGAAGATTCTGATCGCACCTTACTAGATGTTATTTCAGGGACGAAAATTACTGATCCGGAAGAGCTAATTATCAGCCAGGAAGAATTTGATGATATAGAAGAGAAAATGGGGGAAATTTTGAGCTCTTTGGAATGGCAGGTTTTGATGTCTTACCTGGAAGGTAAATCTTATCAGGAAATTGCTGGCGATCTTAACCGTCATGTAAAGTCTATCGATAACGCTTTGCAGCGAGTTAAGAGGAAACTGGAGAGATATTTAGAAAAGCGTGATAATTAACAATGCCATTATTTTGTTGATTTATTTTAAGTACAGGAATTGATTTTTTAAGCTAGTAAACGGTGCGTTTGCTAGCTTTTCATATCGGAATGAAACCGGTCTATTTACAGATATTTACTCTTGCCTTTTCCCTTGACGATAATATTAAAAGGTGCTATAATAACCTTTGTCAGTCCATCGAGATAATGTGGAGAGGTTCCCGAGCTGGCCAAAGGGGGCAGACTGTAAATCTGCTGGCGCAGCCTACGCTGGTTCGAATCCAGCCCTCTCCACCATCCTAGAAACCTTATGCAATAGGTAAAAATCATAAAAAACTATAGAAAAAGGAATTAGCTCAGCTAATTCCAACAACTAAATTGGAGTTTAGTATCCAAAATCTAGTCCTTCAATATTGCGGGGTGGAGCAGCTGGCAGCTCGTCGGGCTCATAACCCGAAGGTCGAAGGTTCGAATCCTTCCCCCGCAACCATATATGCCCATATAGCTCAGTAGGTAGAGCGTCGCCTTGGTAAGGCGGAGGTCACCGGTTCAATCCCGGTTATGGGCTCCATGAAGAAATAATTTTGCGGGCTTCGTAACGATGAGCGAAGGGGAATTTGAGGGCGAAGCTCGAGAACTGATTTAAGGAGCGGCAACCGCTCCTTAATTTATTTTAGTTTAGTTAACCATTTAGTTCCAACTATATAGATAATCAGATTCAGGAAAAATGTTAAATTTACATTTTACTGCATATATTTGACAGAGTTGATAAAATAATATAGAATAAAAGCGATTATGCCTTAATTTATAAACTCGGCAGGAATTCTTTGAGTTGTGTAGAATAACCGTAAAGGTGGTTCAACCAAAGAGTTGGAGTGGCTAATTAAAATGCTAATTAATTATTAATTACATATCAGGAGGGATATCAATGGCGAAGGCGAAATTTGAGAGGACGAAACCGCACGTTAACGTAGGAACAATAGGGCACGTAGACCATGGGA
>NZ_BDGJ01000006.1 GCF_002207765.1 Calderihabitans maritimus | reverse complement strand
TTCGCTTGCCGGCAATGTGGTATTGGTTCTAAGTACATACTTGCCGTCAAAGCGGGCTTCTTCGTTTATCCGGTCTTTATCAATCTGGACGGCACCATTTGAAACCGAAAGGAACTTTCGGTAAGCCGAGTTACTGATTAGGCTCTTTATACCACCGGTCTTGAGCTTTTGTTCGAGGTGCTCAAGAACTTGCTGCCGCACCTGAGCATCCCTTACGGCTTCCTGGGGGTT
>NZ_BDGJ01000005.1 GCF_002207765.1 Calderihabitans maritimus | reverse complement strand
CTGGTCTACGAGCACCCGGTCGTGGAAGCAGGAAGCCTTGAGTAGAGATATTTTTCTATGAAAGGTGGAACGGTGGTTCGAACGAACGAACTGCGGCACCCGATGGGGATAAGAGTGCTCCATCGGGGACATGCTATTATGATAGTATTGATGGGTCCGGCTACCGAGAATCCGCTCACCGGCCGGAAAGCTGGGTAACAATATAAAACGCCGGGTTAAAGGGTAAGAAAAATGGAGAAAAAATTAGTACTTGGGTTAGGTAACCTTCTATTAGGTGACGATGGGGTAGGAATTCACGTTATCCGCGAGTTACAGAAAAGACCTTTACCTTCCAACGTCCAACTGGCAGACGGGGGAACCTCCGGATTCGAACTGCTGACCTACCTGGAGTCGGCTCAAAAAACTATTATTATCGATGCCATGAAAGCAGGATGCCGGCCTGGAACTATTTATCGCCTGGTTCCCGGAAACCTCCGGTTTCAGGAGGAAGAAACCTATTCCCTCCACCAAGTCGGCTTAAAGGAAATCTTGAGTTGGTTGGAATATACCGAAAAGAAAACTGTGGTTACCATCATCGGGGTAGAACCAAAGACTATCTGCTATAGCCTGAAATTGTCTCCAGAACTGAAAAGACAACTTCCCCGAATTGTCAGTTTGGTTCTGGAAGAGCTAGAAAAAGGAGACAAGACTTAAAAGGAAAACAATTTTTAAAAAAAAAGCTTGGCGCTCACAAAATTTGTAGTTGGGTAAATCTATGAAAGGTTACCCTGATATGTTAGAATAAAAATAGCTAGTGAGACTATTCCAGTTGAAGGAGGCAGCAATAATGTTTGGAATCATTTCCACTCCCGGACCTTGGGAACTTATATTAATTTTGATCTTAGCGTTGATAATTTTCGGCCCAGGCAAGCTCCCGGAGGTAGGTAGGGCCATAGGAAAAAGTTTGAGAGAATTTAGGAAGGCTTCTCGTGAAGTAACCGAAAAAATCTCGGAAGAATTAGAGGACAAAGAGAAGGCGGGGGAAAAGTAACAGCAATGGCTACCATGTACTGCGGGTTGGGTCCAGCCAGGAGGGATAGCCAGTGGAAGAAAAAGTAATGTCGCTGAGAGAGCACCTGGAGGAACTACGAAAAGTACTAATAATATCATTGGTAACCTTAGTCTTTACTACCGTCGTTTCTTATTTCCTCCTACGCGAACAAATTATGGCCATCCTGCTTGAGCCGGTCAAGCCCTTCAAAATCTCATTAGTTTACATAACATTTACGGAAGCGTTTCTTACTCAGCTCAAAGCAAGCTTGCTAGCCGGAATAGTCCTGGCTATTCCCATCATTCTGTGGCAGATCTGGAGTTTCATTGTCCCGGCTTTGAAGCCGCAAGAAAAGAAGTATATACTCCTTTTAGTCCCTGTCTCCACCATTCTTTTTATCGGGGGTATACTCTTTGCCTACAAGACGGTTTTTCGGCTCGCCGTCCAATTTTTCATTATCCAGGGCGGCGTGGTTCCCGGATTAACTCCCATGATTTCTATAAGCAAATATTTTTCTTTTCTTATATCCTTTCTAATCCCGTTTGGGTTAATCTTCCAACTGCCATTGGTAATCATTTTTTTAACCCGCATTGGAGTGGTTAACCACAGGCTTTTAGCTGCCAACAGGAAATATGTCCTCCTGCTTATCTTTACCGTAGCAGCCATTTTGACACCCCCGGATGTTATTTCTCAGATACTAATGGGAGGCCCTATGTATTTACTATATGAAGTTAGTATCTGGCTATCCCGCCTGGCGGCTGTCAGGTCCAAAAGAATGGTGCAAGAACAGGACACCTAGTTCATGCTTCCTTATAACGCCGGTAGCCTTTCCAGACTAAAAGGGCTGTTAAACCGACAATTAGCAGAGAAAAATATAGAGCAGAATTTATAGTTCTGACCATCACTCCCGCTTCCCAAGCTGGTCCCGCATTCCCGGTTATCACCATCGCGTCTGCTGCACCTCGCCAGTTGAAAATAAGAACGGCCACTCCCACACCTAGAATGGTTCCAATGTTGCGCATAACGGAAATGAGGGCATTGGCGATACTTAACCTTCGGTCAGGTACGCTGCCCATGACCAGAGTATTGTTGGGTACCTGAAAAATTCCCATCCCCATGCCCAATAGGGCCAAACCGACAGGGATCACTATCAAGCTGTTCTCTGTAATCAAACCGGCCAGCAAAAGCAAACCCGAAATCTGGACCAGCGGTCCGATAACCGTCAGAGGTCGAGGGGAAAGATAATCAGACAAGCGCCCGCTTAACGGGGCCGTAACAGCCATGGCCAGGGGGAAGGCGGTCATAACTGCGCCAACCTGTTGGGGGGAAAGGTGTTGAACCAGTTGCAAGTAGAAGGGTAAAAGAAACATTACGGGAGCTACAGCCACAAAAATTAACAATCTTGCTCCGTTTCCAACTAAAAAAACGCGATTTTGAAAAAGCGTTAAATCAACTAAGGGAAACTGAGTCCTCTTTTCAATTATATAAAATAACCCATAGGACAGTATCGATATCAGTAGCAAAGTAAAGGTTCTACCGTTCCAACCCTGCTCGGAAACCTGAAAAGAAAGAAAGAGAAGGCTGTTGATGCCCACTGCAAAAGTTAGCGCCCCCACCCAGTCCAATTTCTCCCTTCGGCCGACACCACCTGAAGGTAAAACGTAATAAGAGAGGATACTCCCCAGTAAACCTACCGGTACATTTACCCAGAAAATAGCACGCCAGCCCAAGGTGCCAACCAGAATTCCTCCCAGAGCCGGGCCGGTCAGGGAACCGGCAGAAACCACCATACCGCTGATACCCAAGGCCCTACCCCGTTCTTCTTCGGGGAACACTTGGGTAACCAGAGCCAGGGTGTTAGCCATGAGCATGGCTGCCCCGAAGCCCTGCAATACGCGGAAAACAACTAATTGCCCCACGTTTTGAGCCATACTACAGAGGGTAGAACTTCCGGTGAAGATGAAAAAACCGGTGGAATAGACCTTTTTGCGGCCCACCATGTCGGAAAGCCTGCCAAATACCAGCAGCAGGCTGGCTATGGTTACGAGATAGCCGGTTACTACCCACTGCAACCGGTTAACGTCTCCATATAGTTCTTTACCAATGGTAGGAAGGGCCACATTTACTATACTGCTGTCGAGAGTGGCCATGAAAGTTCCTACAGAAACATTGGCCAATACCCACCAGCGCTGAGAGGAAGAATGTTTTATTTTCCCTAACAGTCTCGACCACCTGCGCATGTGATATCCCCTAGTTCATGACTCTAATTAATATCTAACTTTAATGCAGTTTTTTCTTGT
Source organism: Calderihabitans maritimus (assembly GCF_002207765.1). NCBI lineage: Bacteria > Bacillati > Bacillota > Clostridia > Neomoorellales > Calderihabitantaceae > Calderihabitans > Calderihabitans maritimus. The sequence goes on along the minus strand of NZ_BDGJ01000005.1, from coordinate 39,495 downwards.
AATCCTCCAATTTAACCACCTTAACCTCTTTCCCCTTGCTGCCTTTCACTTCACCACTATCGCTTTGCGCCTGGCTCATCAGTTCTTCCAGGGAAAGAGTAAAAGCAGCCATCCTATCGGTCATAAAAATATCGGCACCGGCCCGTAAAGCTAAGGCAATCGCATCACTGGGGCGGGAATCTACGTAGATCTCCTGCTCGTCATGGACAATACAGATCTCCGCATAATAGGTGCCTTCCTTAAGGTCATGGATCACAACTTTTTTTATTCTGGCTCCTAATTTTTGACACACGTTGTTTAACAAGTCGTGGGTCATAGGCCGCGGTATCTTTATACCTTCTAAGGCCAGCGCGATGGCCTGAGCCTCAAAAGGACCCACCCAAATAGGCAGCACTTTCTTTTCTTCCTTATCCACCAATAGCACTACCGGGCTCATAGACTGGTCAAAAACTACCCGGTAAACTCTTAACGGGACCAGCATTTTATCTCTCCTTTCTCCGGTTATCCCAATTTTACAGGAGCAGACCGCACTCTTTCCCAAATTAGCCTCTTAACTACATAGTAACATAATAAACCCCAAAATTTAAATGCGGGCTTCTCACCCATATTTCACAAGCCCGCTCCTAAACGGCGAATACCGGTCATTTGGTCGTAATCATTTTTCTTCACGCCCACTTTGTCGTTTTACAAACCCGGTTACAGTAGTAATGAGGAGGAACAAAACGATGCAGCATTTTAGAAAAACATGTGCCAAAACCCTGGGTCAGGGCGCTTCTTTAACCGTCGATAGGCTAGCAGATTCTCGGTAATTGTTCTCCTGCCATCATATCTATCACCCGTGAGCCTCCAATAGCCGTTTCAAGATATACTTTGCCCGGGTTACCGGCCGTTACCTCGCCGATGATAGCAGCATTGCGACCGTAGCGATGCTGTCGCAAAGCCCTTAAGGCATCGTCCGCTTGGTCCTTGGGTACAACAGCCAGTATTTTGCCCTCATTGGCCACATATAGAGGATCAAATCCGAAAATTTCACAGACGCTGGCCACTTCTTCCCTCACCGGGATCTCCGTCTCATAAATCTTCATGGAAACCCGGGAGGCTGCAGCCAGCTCGTTTAGGGTAGTGGCCACCCCCCCTCTGGTCGGATCTCTCATTACCCGTACTCCTGGAGCCGCATCTATCAAATCACTAATCATGCCATTTAAAGGAGCCACATCACTTAAAACCGGAGACATAACCGTCAACCCTTCCCGGGCAGCCATCACCGCTATACCATGGTCCCCTATAGTCCCACTGAGTAATATCAAATCCCCCGGTTGGGCATTCGTGGATGAAAGATTAATACCCTCACGGGTCACCCCTATACCTGCGGTATTAATGTAAAGCCCATCAGCAAGACCCTTTTCTACCACTTTGGTATCACCGGTAACAATTTCCACCCCGGCTTCTTCCGCCGCTTTTTTCATGGAATTTACAATGTCCCGCAAACTGCTTAGGGAAAATCCTTCTTCAATGATGAAACCGACGCTTAAATATAAAGGCTTAGCTCCACCCACGGCTAAGTCATTTACTGTGCCACAAACGGCTAATTTGCCTATATCTCCCCCTGGAAAAAACAAAGGATTAACCACATAAGAATCAGTAGTAAACGCTATATTTCCCTTGGGCACAGTAAGATTTGCCTGATCCTCCAACTTTGCGAGGACAGGGTTTTGAAAGGCCGGAAGAAAAACTTCGTTAACCAGACGACGATATAATTTACCTCCACTTCCGTGAGCCAGCAGAATTTTATCTTCCACGTCCTCACCTCCCGTACTTATAGTATGCGGCACAGGTACCTTCCACGGAGACCATACAGGCACCCACCGGTTTTTCCGGAGTACAAACTTTGGCAAACAAAGGACATTCCAGCGGAGTAATAGCTCCTCGCAAAACCTCGCCGCAACGACATCCTTTGGGCTCCGGTTGATCGGGCACTTCAACATTAAATTTAACTTTAGCGTTAAATTTTTGATAGGCATCCTTTAACCGCAAACCCGTACCGGGAATAATTCCTAAACCTCTCCAGTACTCATCTGCGGGTTCAAACACCTGTCGGAGGACTTCCATGGCATGAAGATTGCCTTCCTTAGGTACCCCTCGCCTGTATTGAATTTCCACCTTAGCCAGGTTGGCTTTCAATTGCCACAATATCATATATATACTTTGCAGAATGTCCAGCGGTTCAAAGCCGGCAATGACCGCAGGAATGCCAAACTCTCGTGCCACAAACTCGTAAGGTTCACTGCCGATAACCGCACTGACATGACCCGGACAAATCAACCCGTCGATTTTCACTTCTTCACTGGACAACAAGACCCTTAGGGCGTTGGGAATAGTCTTAAGGTAACCTAGAATGCTGAAATTGTTCACGGCCAATTCCTCGGCAGTCAAAACCGAGGCAGCAATGGTTGGCGAAGTGGTTTCAAAACCAATGGCAAAAAAAACCACCTCTTTATCCGGGTTACTTTGGGCCAGAGTTACCGCTTCCAGGGGCGAATAGACAATCCGGACATCAGCTCCCGATGCCTTTGCTTGTGCCAAACTAATCCGGGAACCGGGGACTCTCATCATATCTCCAAAAGTGGTAAAAATAACATTGGGCTCTAAGGCTATTGCCACCGCTTCATCGACTGCCTTGTGTGACGTCACGCATACCGGACAGCCGGGACCCGATATCAACTTTACGTTAGCGGGCAAAAGTTTTCGAATACCATGCCGAAAAATAGCCATGGTATGGGTTCCACAAACCTCCATGAGCGTCACCGGTCGGTCGGCAATTTCGTAGATTTTGTCCAATACCGCTTTTACCCGCGCCGGATCTCGATATCCTTTATTCGGGTTCACACTGCGCCAACTCCTCTAAGAGCTTCAGTGTTTCCATTGCGTCCTGTTCATGAAGTACTTGAATGGCAAATCCAGCATGTACCAATACCCAATCCCCAACCTTGGCATCGGGAAGCAATCGGAGACTTGCCTTTCGCACTACGCTGCCGAAATCTACCTCCGCTATCTTGGTTTCGTCTTTTATCTTAATTATTTTTCCAGGTACTGCTAAACACATGGACCATTCTCCTTCCCGGTTTTTAATACTTTATGGTAGGCAATTAAAGCTTGCCCCAGAGACAGCCCCCCGTCATTGGGAGGCACCCGGCTGTGGGTCAAAACCCTGAAACCGTGTTCAGTTAATAATTGGACAGCCAGATTTAACAAGTAGATATTTTGAAATACCCCTCCGGTGAGGGCCACTTTGTCCACATGGTACTCTTTCCGTATTGAAAGACAGGTTTCCAATATGATACGGGCCACGGTATTGTGAAATCTTGCCGCCATCCTCCCCGTTTCCGTTCCTTCCTTGATGTCCTCCACCAGGGACCGGAACAGTGGTTTCCAGTCAATTTGCCATTGACTGCCGGAACGGATTTCAAACGGATACGTAACAGTTTCTCCCGGAGTTATAGCCTGTTCCAGCTCCACCGCAGCCTGCCCTTCATAAGTAACTGTATTCCTTATGCCAATTAACGCAGCCACAGCATCAAACAGGCGACCACAGCTGGAGGTCAGAGGCGCATTGATATTTTGCAAAATAGCCTGCTTTAACGCAGGCCAAACTCCGGGCAAAGCTCTGACAAAACTTATATCCAATTTGTCCATCTCACTTCCGTAAGTAGCGAAAAGATAAGAAGCCGCCATACGCCAGGGCTCCTCAATAGCCTTACTTCCCGACGGCATGGGGACATAAGCAAAATGGGCTACCCGCTGAAAATTCTCGTAATCACAAAGCAGAAATTCACCGCCCCACAGGCACCCGTCCGTGCCGTAACCGGTACCGTCAAAACTCACACCGATCACCGGTCCGTTTTCCCTATTATCCGCTAAACAAGAGGCAACGTGAGCGTGATGATGCTGTACCCCGATTTTCGTTACGTTGCCTGGATAATCATGAGCATACTTGGTGGAAAGGTATTCCGGATGAAGGTCATAGGCCACAATTTCTGGACTGATATCAAACAACTCTTTAAAATGATTGATACCTTCCTCAAAACTCACCAGCGTGGGTAAATTTTTCAAATCCCCAATATGGTGACTAATAAACGCGTTATCACCTTTAGTCAGACAAAAGGTATTCTTCTGTTCCGCACCGCAAGCCAGTATGTGTGGGACGTGTAAGTGAAGTTTTATCGGTTCGGGGGCATACCCTCGCGACCTCCGGATCAAGACTTCTTTCCCCTGGTTGACCAAGGCCACGGAATCGTCACATCTCCGGTAGATTTTGCGGTCATGCATCAAAAACAGGTCGGCAATTCCTTTAAGGCGCTCCAGTGCATCCTCATCCCGATACGCTATGGGTTCATCGGAGATATTTCCGCTGGTCATCACCAGAACTTGAAATTCTTCCATCAACAGATAATGTAGAGGGGTATATGGAAGCATCACCCCTAACCGGCGATTACGAGGCGCAATTTCTTCAGGCAACACAACATCATTTCTTTTTTTAAGCAACACAATAGGACGCCGTGGCGATTCCAACAGCTCACATTCCACCGGTTCTAACTCACAGAACCGCCTAACCGTTTCGATGTTCCGCATCATTACCGCAAAGGGCTTTTCCCATCTGGCCTTTCTGCTACGCAGAGCGGATACGGCTTCATTATTCAGGGCATCGCAACACAAATGGTAGCCACCCAGCCCCTTCACCGCCACAATTTTGCCATTTTTTAGTTCTTCTTTGACCCGCTGCCAGACATCTTTAACCTCTATCAATTCTCCCCGGGCATTTTTTAAATAAACCTTAGGTCCGCAAACAGGACAAGCGTTGGGCTGGGCATGGAAACGCCTGTTGGAAGGGTCATGATACTCAGCCGCGCATTCCGGGCAAAGAGTAAACTCTTTCATGGTTGTATTTTTACGGTCATAGGGAATTTTTTCCACTATAGTAAAGCGGGGGCCGCAGTTGGTGCAATTTATGAAAGGGTAACGGTATCTTCTATCGCTGGGGTCAAACAATTCCGCCCGGCAATCATCGCAGGTACCCACGTCCGGGGATACCAACGTAGATGTCTCCCCGCCGCTGCTTTCCTGAATCTCAAAGGTCTCGTACCCTGCTGGAGGTAAATACGAAATATCTATCTTCTCAACCCGGGCCAAAGGAGGGCCGCCGTTTTGTAAACAAAAAATAAATTCGTTTATTTTCTCCGGCTCTCCTTCAATTTCTATAAATACGCCCCGGGCAGTATTTTTTACCCAGCCATTCAACTCTAGTTTTACAGCCAGGTTGTAAACAAAAGGGCGAAACCCCACCCCTTGTACAATACCGGAAACCCGGAGAGCAGCTCTTTTACTCATTCTCTTGTTTTTCCCTCACCTTACTTACCAGCCATTCAGCCCAATTATCTAACCCCTGCCGGAGGCGGCAGGAAACTTCAAATATTTTAATATCAGGGTTAATGTTCCTAATATCTCTTTTTAATTCCTCCAAATTCACATCACTGAAGGGCAGTAAATCAATCTTATTAATCACTACAGCACTCGCCTCCAAAAAGGTCCTGGGGTATTTTGCCGGCTTGTCTGCCCCCTCAGCAATGCTCAATACTACGACCTTAAAATCTTCACCCAGGTCAAAGGCCGCCGGGCACACCAGGTTACCTACGTTTTCAATAATCATTAAATCAACTTGAGACAAATCAAAGTCCGGCAATACTTTAGCAATCATTTGGGCATCAAGATGGCAGCCACCGTTAGTGTTAATCTGAATTACCGGAACACCGTGAGCGGCAATACGACTGGCGTCACGGTCCGTGGATAAATCTCCCTCGATAACCGCTGGTCGGATTTTTTCTTTTAGCATACCTATGGATGCCTCTAATAGAGTAGTTTTGCCCGAACCGGGTGACCCCAGAATGTTGACGGCCAAAGTGCGGTGTTCCGCAAAATTCCGCCGGTTATGCGCCGCTATTTTTTCATTGGAATCATAAACACCTTTCATCACTTTAATTTCCATGAAATGTTCCTCCTATTCCGCTTCTATACTTTCTATCGCCAATTCAGTGCCACCGATCATCCGCGTATTCCTGCTGCCACAATTTGGACATGCGAGAGGAAACCCCTCACTGGTAAATTCCTTTTGGCAATCCAGGCATCGGCCGGTTAAGGGGGTTTCTTGTATTACTAATTCAGCCCCTTCGCACTTTGTCCCTTCAGAAAGCACCTCAAAGCAAAAGCTTAGGGAATCAGGCATTACATTAGACATTTTTCCCACTTTAAGTGTTACCCTCTTAACTTTTTTTACTTTATAGTCCGAAATGGTCTGGTTAATAATATCGAATATTTGCATCATTAACGACATTTCATGCATTATTTTATCACCTTAGCCACAGTATTTCCGTTTTGCCTAGATATACTTTAACAAAAAAGCCCCTATAAGAAAAGGGCTTCTTTCCTGGTATTTTTGGGTTCAAACGGCCAGCATGCCGTATCTTTCATTTATACCTTCCCATAAATTTTTTCCAAAGATTTAATCACAGCTTCTTTAATGACCGGGATGGCCGCTGCTACTTTGGCACAGCAGCCTTCCCGGAAGGTACTATTGTCTTCCACTTCCACCACATAGATTTCAATGTCACTGGGCATATCTAGATCCATCATGCGTCCAAGTTCTAAAGCGGTAGCAAAGTTAATCTCGTGGACGGAAGCCAAACGTACCGTGGAGAACAGGGAGTCGATATCTAGTCTGTAGACTTCACCGATTTCTCCTTTACCGGTTTTAATAGAATCGATAATAATAGCCTTCTGATACCCTTGTAAAAGGTCTAGGAGATTAAAACCGGCTAAAGAACATTCCATAAAGGTGACATCGGGGTGAGCGACCGACTTTTGCAGTTCCTGCAAAGCATAAATCCCCACGCCATCATCTGCCAGGATGGGATTGCCCAATCCGATGACAATGGTTTTGGGGGCTACCGTATTATTTTGTGACATAAGGTTTTCTCCGCATCAAATATCCGAATTTCCAGAGGCATTTGACCCGGCAGAGAGTGGGTAGCACATGCCATGCAGGGATCGTAAGCTCGGAATGCCATCTCAACCATATTTAACAGCCCCTGCTCCACCTGGCCGTTTTTAATTAATTCCTGCGCTGCTTTCTTCACGGACATATTCATAGCCGCGTTATTATTTCCGGTGGCCACAATCAGGTTAACCTTTTCAATCATACCATTAGCATCGGTGCGGTAGTGATGAAATAAAGTACCCCGGGGAGCTTCCACAATTCCCACCCCTTCTGACGGCGTAGCAGTGGGGAGACGACGAATATCTTTACTTGTAATCGCTTCATCAACGGCCAATTCCAGTAATCTTTCCGCGGCATACATTAATTCCACCAGCCTTGCCCAGTGGTAGGCTAAAGTAGCCTGGACGGGTTTCTTCCCTAAAGTTTCGTACATCCTTTCATAGGCTTCCTGAGCCATTGGTGTAGCCATTCCATCGGCAACATTTAAACGAGCCAGCGGCCCAACCCGGTAGATCCCACTGTCAACACCATCCACGAAGCCTTTCCATCCTACTTTTTTCAGGTACGGAAATTTCAAATATGTCCAAGGCTCCACATGTTCAGCAATATGGTCAAGATATTCTTGGGCATCAAATTTCGCAAATTCCTTACCTTCCTGGTCAACCACTCTAACTTTCCCATCATAGAAGTTGACCTTATTGTTCTCGTCGACCAAACCCATAAAATACGTATTAATACGGTAAACTTCTCCCTGAATCAACTCAACATAACTTTTATTTTTGAGTACCACATCCTCAAAAATCTTTAACGACAGTTTAGCAAACTTTACACAAGATTTAGCCTTTTCCTCAATGTCTTTCCGCTCATCCTCATTGAGGCCTTTACTCATACCGCCCGGTAACCCGCATACCGGATGAGTAGCCTTACCCCCTATTATCGCTTGAATTTGCTGGGCATAAGACCTATGCTTGATAACTTCTTTCCCAATTTCTAAACCGACCTTTGCTATAACCCCGAGAATATTTCTTTCTTCCGGTTTTGCGTCAGGACCCAGCACAAAATCGGGTGCAGCCAGAGCGTAAAAATGGGCGGTGTGGGAATGTATGATATGGGCACAATACATTAGCTCCCGTAGCTTTTTGGCAGTAGGAGTCGGCTCTACAGACCACACTGCATCCAGGGCTTTCGTTGAAGCCAGGTGATGTGCTTCGGGACAAACCCCACAAATGCGGGATACTATACGGGGTAGTTCTTCCGCAGGGCGCCCCTCGCAGAATTTTTCAAAACCCCGCAACTCAGGGATTTGCAGATAGGCGTTTTCTACATTACCCTCGTCATTCAAAAATATATCGATTTTGCCATGCCCTTCTAACCTGGTAATCGGGTCGATGGATATTTTTTTCAAGATACCTTCCCCTCCTTGCGTTTTCGCCTCAACATGGAATTGGGCAATCCAAACCTGTAAAAAGTACCCGCTGGATCAACTATCATCTTATTAATTTTCTTTATTTCTTCAGGGTCCGCAGAATCTATAATGGAAGCAATAGCACCTACCATTTTGGCGCCTTCATCAAGTACTTCCGCAGCAGGACCAAAGCACCCGCGGCAGGGCATATTCACGCCGGTACACCGCCCCCCGCATCCTCCCCGGGTAGCCGGACCGCAACAGATAATTCCCTGCTCCAGCAGACATTTTTCCGGGTCGACCTCTACTTCATGAGGGCGCTTAAATTCTTTTACTTTTTTATCTTCCTTTACTCTGCCGCATTCATGACATAAAGCCTTTTGCCCGGCAATTACTGTACCTTTGGGAGGTAATTTGTTGGTAGCGATGGCGTCAATGGCCCTGACAATTAAATCCACCGGAGGCGGACAGCCGGGAATATAATAATCTACCTCCACCACTTGAGGTAAGGTAAACACATCGTTATAAAACTCAGGAAGACTCAATTCACCTTCCGGTACTTGTACAGTGGCAAGAGGGACCATTCCCTCAGCATTGTCTGTAGAAGGAGTGTCTTTGTAAACGCGGTCGACTATCTCTTCCTTAGTGAAGAAATTGGCCAAGCCGGGGATGCCTCCAAAACAGGCACAAGAGCCATAGGCGATAAGAATCTTACTTTTTCTCCTTAATAAACGCGCCATCTCTTCCTGTTCCGATAGACGTATGGCACCGTTAAAGAGGCAAACATCTATGGCGCCATCTTCCATTTTTTCAACGTCCTCGTATTTTCCATCCGCAGCCAGGGGCCACAACACAATATTGGCCAGTTCTCCCACCTGAAGAATCTTTTCGTCAATGTCCAGGATGGATACATCACAACCGCCGCAAGCAGCAGTCCAGTATACAGCTAAATTGAGTTTAGGCATATTTTTTCACACCTCCTTGAGGCTTAAAAGGCCCCAGCTTTTTCAAAGTGGCCACCATCTCTTCTACAATTCTGGCAAACTTATCACCCTCGGAAGCCGATACCCAGACCAGCTTATATCTCTCTTCCTCAATCCCCATTTGTTTAAGCAATTCAGTGATTAACGGAGCGCGGCGCATAGCTTTTATGTTTCCATCTACATAATGACAATCGCCTGGATGGCACCCGCTTACCAACACTCCGTCGGCCCCTTCCTGAAAAGCTTTAAGTATGAAAGTCGGGTCCACTCTACCGGAACACATTACCCGTACAATTCTTACGTTAGCCGAATATTTAATCCGAGATATTCCTGCCAGGTCAGCACCGGTATAAGAACACCAGTTACATAGAATTCCTACGATTTTAGGTTCAAATTCCGTATTCATCGCAAAACCCCCTCTATTTCAGCCAGAATTTGTTGATTGTTGAAATGGGCAATGGAGATGGCATTAGACGGACATCCAGCAGCACAGGTTCCACACCCTTTACATACGGCTTGATTAATTTCTGCAACCTTTTTCTCTTCATTAAAGGTAATGGCTTTGAATGGACACAACCCAATGCAAATACGACAACCGGCACAAATGTCTGGGTTTGATGAAGCCGTTACCGGAGAAATTTTCACTTTACCGGTGGCGATTGTAGCCAACGCCTCCGCTGCTGCTGCAGAGCCCTGAGCCACAGAATCGGGAATATCCTTGGGGCTTTGACAGCATCCGGCAATATAGATACCGTCTGTTGAAGTGGTTACCGGGTCAAGTTTAATGTGGGATTCCAGAAAGAAACCATCCGGACTCCGGGAAATACCGAAAATCTGGGCAACCTTGTCGGCATCATGCCGAGGCACAAGGGCAGTGTTTAAAATCACCATATCTACAGGAATCTCCCGGTAAGCCCCCAAAAGGGTATCCTCTGCCCGTACAACCAACTGTCCATTTACCTCGGCAACCTCCGCTCCCTTACCCCGGATAAAGTTGACACCTTCTTCCTGAACCCGCTTGTAGAACTCTTCATATTGTTTTCCAAAGGTACGCATATCAATATAAAATTCAAACACTTCGGCATCGGTCTTTTCTTTTACTAAATGGGAAAACTTGACTGAACTCATACAACAAACGCGTGAACAATACTTTTGGTAATTCTCGTCCCTGCTTCCAATACAATGCAACACCGCTACCCTTTTAGGTTCTTCTCCATTTTTCTTAAGGATTTTACCCTGAGTGGGGCCAGAAGCATTGGTAATACGTTCAAACTCAATACCTGTATAAACATCGTCGTATATCCCATAACCATATTGAGGCGCTTTTCTGGCATCAAACAGTTCATACCCAGTGGCTAAAATGATAGAACCTACCTCAATTTGACGAATTACTTCTTTCTGAGAAAAATCTATGGCATCTCTTTGACAAGCCTTTACGCATTTCTTAGAACACTTGCCTTTGGTCAATTGTAGACAGTGTTTGTCATCTATAACGGCTTTTAATGGTACCGCCTGGGGAAAAGGAATATAAGCGGCCGGCCGTTTCTTTAATCCCTCCTCAAAACTACATGGAATTCTGTCCTTTAATACACAGGCTTTTTGGCAATCGCCACACCCGGTACATTTATCTACATCGACGTAACGGGGTTTTTGCTTCACGGTGACTGTAAAATTGCCCACGTAGCCGTCGACATGCAGAACTTCGGAATAGGTAAGCAGTTCCACGTTAGGGTTTTGGGCTACGGCAACCATTTTGGGGGTAAGAATACAGGCGGCACAATCCATGGTGGGAAAAGTCTTGTCAAACTTGGCCATTTGCCCCCCAATACTGGGTTCCCTCTCCACTAGATATACTTTATGACCAGCCTCTGCAATTTTAAGGGTAGCCTGGATACCGGCGATACCACCACCGACCACCAAGGTAGCTTTATTTACCCCCACTTCCCGCTCTTCGATGGGCTCATGGTAAACAACCCGGCGCACTGCTCCGTGCACTAAGGCCTTAGCCTTTTCTGTAGCCTGCCGGGGGTCTTCAGTGACCCAAGAGCACTGCTCCCGAATATTGGCCATTTCTAACAAATACCCGTTTAATCCCGCTTTTTCCAAAGCAGATTTAAAAGTGGGTTCGTGCATGCGCGGTGAGCACGATGCCACAACCACCCTAGTTAGACCATATTCCTTGATATCATTTTTGATTAGGTCCTGCCCCGGATCAGAACACATATATTTATAATCACGAGCAATAACTACGTTATCCAAAGTTCCGGCATACTCGGCTACTTCTTTCACATCTACTTTACCCGCAATATTGTATCCACAGTGGCATACATAGACACCAATTTTTGCGTTCAATTTTCACACCTCCTAAAGGAAGTTTGCTAAAGCTTTGGCCGGAGAAACAATGGGCTTGTCCAGTCCTAATTGGCGACTGTTGGCACCCAAGGCCAGACCGGTAAGCTGGGTAAAATAAATTACCGGTATCTCCAGATTGGTCCCAAATGTTTCATTAACTTTATCTTGATAGGCATCGAGGTTTAGCTGGCATAAAGGACAAACGGTTACGATAAGGTCTGCCTGTTGCGAAGCAGCTTCAAGTAAAATTTCCTTAACCATTTTTAACGCCACTTTTTCTTTGGTAGTCGATAGCGCACCGCCACAGCATTTGGTTTTATGATAGAACGGTACTGCTTCCGCCCCGAGGCGCTGCATTAACATGTCCAGCGTTCGGGGCTGCTCAGGGTCATCGAAGGTTCTGGGACGTACAATTTGACACCCGTAATAGCAAGCTACTTTCAAACCTGTCAGGGGTTTAACAATATGCTTTTCCCACTCTTCGGCATCGAGGGAAGCAAGAACTTCCAGCAAATGTTTAACCTTTATCTTTCCGGAAAAATTCAAACCCACTTCTTGTAGCATTGTCTGCACCTGTTCATTTATCTGGGAATACTTATTCAACTTTTCCGCCGTCCGCTTTAATGCTGAGTAGCATGCATTACATGCTACCGCCACGTCGGTTTCTTTGCTTTCCGCCCGGGCTAAATTCCTGGCTGCCAGTGCAATGGCTAATACAGGGTCCACTGAAGGTGCTGCAGTCGCCCCGCAACAATTCCAGTCATCTACTTCGATTAAATCAATAGACAATTTTTTACATGTCGCCTTTAAAGATAGGTCGTAATCTTTCGCCGAGGCGTGAAGGGAACATCCGGGATAATACGCATATTTCATTGGATGTCACCTCTTATGCGAGCATTTTGAATTAAGCGCCTAAACTCCTCTTTATTCTTGATTTTGGCAGGAATAAAGCTTATACGCCGGCGGAGCAAGAGTTTAAAGCCTAAAGGCGCAAATTGCTTCCAGAGCCGGCTGGCGTCTGTTTCAAAGGAATACCGGGCAATTAGTTTGTTTTCATTCAGTCGACCGGTGTCTATCACAATATCACTGAAGACGCGGTAAAAAGTAGAACTGTCGTGCTTTTCCGGTAAAATATTTTCCTTTATAGCTAGAGATTTGAGCAAATACATGATTTCTGTAAATTCTATACCCCGGGGGCAGCGAACACTACATGAATAACAGGACGCGCATAACCAGATGGCGGCACTTCGTAAAACCTGTTCTTTCATTCCCGCCCGTATCATAGCGATGATCCGCCGGGGCGTGTAATCCATTTGATAACTGGTCGGGCATGAACCCGAGCAGGTGCCACATTGCATGCATTTCAGAATGGTTTCTCCGCCAGGCAGGGCTAAAATTTGTTCCAAAAAATTTGTATCGGTTCGTTCCTTTGGCAACTTGGCTAATGCGGGCAAGTAATATTCCTCCTTTCCGGTTGCTTTGAACTGCTACCATTGAAGCACCTATATTACATCCAAAATTCATGCCATTAACAATTTTCTGACTCTTTGTTTTTATAAAACCCGCGTATATTAACGCTTCGGAAGGTGTTCAAAACAAATCAAAAAGGCTAAAAGTGTACACCTCTGTTAACACTCGGCCTATTGCATCACTTTTTTGTGTACACTTTAGTTAACAGTCCATATTTTCTTAATTTTTTGTATAGTCCGGTGCGGGAAATTCCCAACATTTTGGCCGCTCGTACTTTATTCCCACCGGTTGCTTTCAAGGCATCAATAATCTTTTGTTTCTCAAAATTATCCACCATCATCCCCAACAAACCTTTGGGGTCCATTTCTCCAACTGGCATTCCGTCGCGAAGGGCTGGAGGAAGATGTTCCGGCCCAATATATCTCGATGGCGCAAGATTTATGGCCCGCTCTAATACATTCTCCAATTCCCTAACATTACCCGGCCAATCATAATTCATCAACATTTGAAAGGCTGCAGGATCAATTTCTGGGGCCGGTATTTCATATCGGTGGCAAAGTTTTGCCAGTATGGTACGTATTAAATAGGGAATGTCTTCCCGGCGTTCCCTTAAGGGGGGAAGATGCAGTTCCACTACATTGAGACGGAAATATAAATCCTCCCGGAATAACTTTTTATCGACCATATCCTTTAAATCCCGATTGGTGGCAGCAATGATTCTCACATCTACTTTAATTGGTTTAGTACCTCCTACTCTCTCAAACTCCCGCTCCTGAATTACCCGTAAAATTTTTGCCTGCATCTCCAAAGGCATGTCACCAATTTCATCCAGAAATATCGTCCCTTTATGGGCCAGTTCAAATTTGCCAGGTTTTCCGGTACTTCGGGCACTGGTAAAGGCCCCTCCTTCGTACCCAAAAAGTTCCGATTCCAGCAGGTTCGCCGGTATGGCTGCACAATTGATCTTAATAAATGGTCGGTTCGCCCGTTTACTTTTATGGTGAATCGCAGTACTTAATAGATCCTTTCCCGTTCCGGTTTCCCCAGTGATTAAAATGTTGACATCGCTGGCGGCCACCCGCTCTGCCAATTTCACTACTTCCTGCATCTTGGGATTATTGCTGATAAAAGGTTGAAAGTGCTTGTCGGGAATGTTTCTTACTGCCAGCCTTTCCTGGTAATGTTCTATCTCTTGTTCTAATAAAGAAAGTTTATGTTTTAACATTTGAATTGAACGCACTTCCTGAGAAATGAGTAAACTTATCCCTCCGACTAATTTACCGTTATGGAAAAGCGGTCTTTCCTCCAGAACCGCTTCCTGGCCATTAGCGGTAAATATAATCTTTGTCACAATTTCTCCCGTTTTTAATACCTGGGACATAAGCGTTTCTTCCATAACGTCGTTTATATTTTTTTTAACTGCCTCGTTGGGTATCCCAGCTAAATTCTGAAAAGCTTTATTCAAATAGATAATTTTCCCGACCTCATCAACAACCAGTATCCCTATGGGCAGACTTTCCGCGGCGAGAAATACAAGATTTTCTAGAAAATTGTCCTCCACTTTTATGTCACCTCATCACTCTACTTCGACATAAAAATATTGAAACCCTTCCGGATAAACAAAAAGTGTACACAAAGGTGTACACTATTACAGGAGAAATGGAATTTCGCTACTGTTCCTCAGTTGAACCGCTGCTACCCCTGCCTACATACCATGGTTAATCTTAACGGTTATACATAAAAGGATAGACCCTATAGTTCTCTTTAGAAGGTCTATCCATTCTTTGGTCTTGTTAAGGTATAAAAAGATATAGCGTTTATAGTATAAATTCATGGTAAAGTTTTCTCTGATAGGATTTGCTTTCCATTCAATTAACCACTTCTTACCTCCCTTAATTGTAAGGCCGGGAATAATTTTCCGCTTTTTTCCAAAGGAAATAAGAAACCATCAAAATAAGAATAACTGCTGCATTAAGCCCTAATTCTATAAAATAAGTAACCACATCAACCTCTGCAATGGATTTTTGAGCTTCAACAAAAAGCATCTGGCGGATACTGGATATAATACCAATGAAAAGAAAAGAGCTGATATTAAAGTCCTGGCGTTTCAAGAATCTAAGAACAGTCCAGAGAATTTCTTTAACAATAAGCATTAATAGAGCATTGCTGATAAGGGTGAGGATGGTAAGTAATGAAAATTCCTGCAGTTCCCGTATAGATAAAAGAAAAATCCCGGCGGTAGCAAAAAGAAGTATGACAGCTATCAAAATATGGATCAGGTATTCAGCACCAATAAGGATGCGTGAAATTTTCAAAACATCTGCTCCCTCCTTCGTTTAATCTCTCCTCCTAGAATCATCAGTATCCAGTTTCTACAGGACACCAATCATTTTTAAGCCTAACGGTAGTATAGCAGAATCACCCATGCTGTCAATACAGGGTTATCAAAACTCCTGAGAAAAGTTTGTAGCAACAAATTGAAGGGGCATTCCAGAAACCTAACTACAATCCATTAGTCTCCTTCGTCAAACTCGACGTAGAAAGCTCGTACATTATCCCATCTCCCGGTTGTCTTCAAGAGCCGGAAAGTCCAAACTTCCGGCCTGTAATTTTTTATATATAATTTCAACTGCCCTCTCAACTTCAGCTGACAAAGGAAAACCGAAGGCAACCGTCCGGGGCTGGATACCGATAAAGTAAACTGCCGGAGTTATCTCCTTGAGAGCACCGATAAAAATCGAGAGGGGTAAGTTATGCGTAGTCACTATAAATTGCCTGGCTATATCTTTTTCGGAAAGAAGCCGAATGCTCCCCGGCTCAAGCCCCATCTCAGCCGCATCCACAACCACTACCACATCGGGCCTGAGTTCGTTAACCACGTGTAGGTAATTTTCTGGAGCTGAACCTCCATCGATGACCTGCCATCCCTGGAGCGGTGATTCCTTCAGGGTTCGGGCCAGTAGCGGCCCGGCCCCATCATCCCCCATCATATCGTTACCCACCGTGATAATAAGTCCTTTCATAAAGACCGCACCACCAGATAGATAGCGGGCTCCCTTTCTATAGACCGCAGGAGCTGTAACAGGCAGTCGGCCCGTTTCTTCTCTTCTGGAAGGAAAGCGGGAGCAGCACCAGTCAAGACTTTAGTTAACGACCGCACATGCTCTTTAGTTATTTCCACCTCTCCCCACTTGACTACGCCTTCCATCTTACGCCTGGCCTCTCCTGGAGGAAGCTTGGCTATCCATTGTAAATACTCCTCCCGCGACATATTCATTACGGGAGAAAGACAGTCTACTACTCCCACATGATGACCGATGGCCAAGGCATAGTATTGTAACTGCTTGACCCGTGGAGATGCTTCCTTTTCGCTAACAAACTTTTTACTCAGCCGGTAAAATTCAACTTTACCCGCCATTACCAGTCGCCCTCTCCATGCTATCCGTAAAAATCTGGTGTAACTTCAAATAAACCTCTACCAGTCGCGGGTCTTTTTCATCCTTCAAAAGCTCCTTAACCTTCCGGTCAACTGCCTGCAGATCACCTTCTTCAAGAAACTGCAGGTACTTATCCGCTATCTGTTTGCCTTGCAAGTACCCACACAAACGGCGAGCTTCCCGCTCAATACCTTTACGCAGGTCGGGGTGGACATTCGGGTGCGCCGGTTGAACCCGGACAACTTCGTCTTCCACATGGTGCGCACCTTTAATCTTTTGCTGGAGAATATCAAGGGCAACTCCCATCCCGTAGAGCGTCGCAGCGGGCGTTGGGGGGCAGCCGGGAATGTAAACATCGACCGGAAAGATTTTGTCAGCCCCGCCCCATACCGAGTAACAATCGTGGAAGATCCCGCCGCTGCAGCCGCAGGTGCCGTAGGCTACCACAATCTTGGGATCGGGGGCCGCCCGGTATGCCCTCAGCGCCGGCAGACGCATAGGCCGAGTCATAGGCCCGGTAAAAAGTAGCACGTCGGCATGCCGTGGTGAAGCAACTACTTTAATGCCCAGCCTTTCCGGGTCATAGACAGGGGAGATAGATGCAAAAATTTCGATTTCGCACCCGTTACATCCTCCACAGTCGACCCGGTATACATACACCGACCGCCTGATAACCTTCTTAAGCTTTTCCTTCATTTCTGCTAGCTTCGCATGCTCTCGAGGGCCAAAATCTTTTTCGACGGTTGTCATTTTATTTCCTCCCCTGCTTGTGGTTGCCCGACCAATACAGGGATTTTATCGCAGCGTCGGTTCCTCGCCGCCGCTTGCATTGGGGGCAAACCTCCAGAAGCTGCCTGGTGGTAGCCACTGCCGTCTCCGGCAGACCGATATTTTCCAGGTTTGCCAGTATATATTCCAGTTCCTTGGCCGGAGCAAAGAATTCACCGCATGAGCGGCACCGTACCAACCGGAAATCCGCCCGACAACAAAGATCTTCCTTGGTAGTAGCAGCCAGCTCAAACTCTGGCGAAAGGGTGATGGCCCCTGTTGGACAGACTTCCTCGCAACGGCCGCAGAAAATACAGCGGCCATAGAAGATATTCCAGGATTTAATTCCCTCATCCAAATTACACTCTATAGTAATAGCATTGGCGGGACAGGCAAGCGCACACGCACCGCAGGCTATACACTGTTCAAAGTTGTAAACAGGTTTCCCGCGGAAGCCGGGAGACACCTCCAGCGGCTTGAAAGGGTATTCAACGGTAGCCTCTCCCACCTGTAGCGCTTTCTTAAGCAGTTTAAACATCCTTTGGCCCCCTTTCAGGAATCGAACTAAAGTTTAAGAGGCGAATACTTCCGCTCCCGGCAATAGTTTTCTAGTTCCTTGTAAGAAATGCTCTTCGTCTTTCTTTTTCGTACATCAACCACTGTAACCCTTTCGGTACAGGAATAACACGGGTCAATACTGGCCACAATCAGGGGTGCATCGGAGATGGTATTGCCTCTAAACATATACCTAAGGGACGGCCAGTTGTTATAAGTAGCAGCCCTAGCTCTCCAGCGGTACAGTTTCTGGTTATCCCCTGTCATTACCCAGTGAACATTTTCACCGCGGGGAGCTTCGGTAGCACCCAGGGCATAGGTGTAAGGTTTATAGGAAAACCCTTCAACTAGGATGGGACCGGGAGGCATTTCCAGAAGACACCTTTCGATAATATGGAAAGATTGATAGAGTTCCTCTACCCGAACCAATACCCGGGAAAGCACATCACATCCGTCCTTACTAATTACCTCCCATGGTACCCGCTCATAAGCACCAAAGGGATGATCTGCCCGGTTATCTCTGGCATATCCGGAACCCCGCATGTTAGGACCCACCGGACTGAAGTCGCGGGCCACTTCCCGTTCCAGCTGTCCTACACAACGAGTCCGCATTGTAAAGTTAGGAGTATTTATCAGAATGTCTAACAGTTCATCTAGCTCTGAACGCAATTCTCTAATCAATTGCAAAATTTGCTCTCTCTCTTCTCTTAAAATGTCCCTGCGTACACCACCGATCAAGTTCATACCATAAGTTTTCCGGCCGCCTGTAAGGATCTCGGCCATCCTCATCGCTTTTTCTCTAACCCGGAAAAGGTGCATAAAACCGGAATCAAAACCCACCAGATGAGCAACCAACCCGATATTTAAAAGATGGCTGTGCAGCCTCTCTACTTCCAACAAAATGGTCCGGATATACTGGGCCCGCAACGGCACTTCAATACCGTTGGCATTTTCCACCGCGGCAGCATAAGCCACGCTATGGGTATAGCCGCAAATACCGCAAATCCGCTCGGCTAAAAAATTAACCTGATCATAATCCATCCGGTTTTCAGCCATTTTCTCCACGCCCCGGTGCACATAAAAGAGACGGTAGTCCGCATCTACGATATGCTCGCCGTCCACGAAAAGACGAAAGTGCCCGGGCTCATCAGAAGTAATATGAAGTGGCCCCAGGGGAACCTCCACGATTCCCTCCCCTTCGACCTCGATAAAATCGTACTTTTCTTCCACAGGCTCGGGACGGTAACGATAATCCATGGCATCCTTACGGAGAGGATACAAGTTGTCCGGCCAGTCGTCGGGCAGCACCAACCTCCGGGCATCAGGGATGCCCACCGGCTCTAGACCGAACATATCGCGAACTTCCCGCTCGTACCATACGGCAGCCGGAACCCGCGGGGTGACCGATGGAAACTGCGGATCATTTTCAGGAATTAATGTCCTGACGGTAACCCACAGGTTATCCTGGGGATTTTTATTGCCTTCCATGGAAACGACATAATACAAGGCAAAATACCCGTTGATATTGCGCTCATCATTACCAACCATGCTGGAAAGCCAGCCATGGTGGCTGTAGTAGAGTTCGGCTACTACTTCCGGAAGATCGTTACGGTCAACTGTAATGGTCAGCTGTTCGGGCGTTTGGTAGGTCTCTTCGAGAATTACTCCAGCGCCGAATTTCACCCGCAAGGCGTCCAGGTATTTTTTTCCTCGTTTATTCTGGGTCCCAGGCGACATATTCATCAACCTCCCAAGATAATTTCAGCAGACCGCTCCAATAACTGGTTCAAAAATTCAGGAATGCCGATACCCAGAGTCAACATAATTACAAATAATATTACCAAAGGAACTAGCATCGCTAACCCAAGATCTCCCTTTTCATGCTCTTTCCCAGGAACCCCAAAAACAGTTCTGACCACGAAATTTAACATCGCACCGAAGACAACTGCCAGCGCTGCCAGTAGGATCACCGTCAATAACAAATAACCTTCCTTAAGAGCAACCGTTACCGTCAGGAATTTACTAATGAAGATGGCAAAAGGTGGAGAGCCACCTAGCGAAAGGGCGCCCGCAATCAGGAGAAGACCCGTAACCGGGGCAATCTTCAGTACTCCTTTAATTTTCTCCGTATCCCGGGTTCCGAACTTTTGAACTACGTTTCCTGCTGCACCAAACATGAGAGCCTTGGTAACGCTATGGTTGACCATTTGGGTAAGAGCAGCCATTATTCCAGCTGGCCCTCCAATTCCGAGTCCAAAGGCGATAATACCCATATTTTCAATACTGCTGTAAGCCAACATCCGCTTCATGTCTTTCTGCACCAGGATAAAGAAGGCCGCAATCACAACTGAAGCCAGACCCAAAGCTAACAATAACGTTCGCGGGAAGGTAAAACCAATAGCCTGCCCAATCAGAGCGTAATACCGAGTCACGAGCAAGAGACCGCAATTGAGAAGAACCCCTGAAAGAAGCGCGCTGGCAGGACTCGGCGCTTCGCTGTGAGCATCAGGAAGCCATGTATGCATGGGCACCAAACCAGCCTTGGTGCCAAATCCAATTAAAACAAACACAAAGGCCATCTTTAGAATGACCGGATCCATCGCCGCGGCTATCTTCAGTACCTCTGTCCACAGGGTAGCTTTTTCGACCTGCCCGGTAAGTTGAAAAGCATTAGCAAAAACGAGAATGGTCCCGAACAAAGCAAAGGCGATTCCAGCACTACAGATCAAAACGTACTTCCAAGCACCTTCTAAGGATGAACGATGCCGGTAAAAGCCTACCAAAAACGCAGAAGCAAGAGTAGTGGCCTCTAATGCTACCCACATGATCAAGATGTTGTTAGATAATACCGTGAGTAACATAGTTAAGATGAACAAATGATACAGACCGTAGTAAAGACCTAAGTCACGGGGGGTGACCTCACCCCGCCTGGTTTCATAAGCCAAATAAGGGATTGAGTATACACCTAGTAAAAATCCTAGACCGCCAATGATTAGAGTCAAAATCGAGGAAAGTTCATCCAATTTAAGGTTGCCTCCCAGGGCGCTAACCGCCCCTCCCGCGAGTACCTCTTTGATAAGAAAAAAAGTAACAAGCAGGACCCCTGCATTAGCGGCAACTTGAATAAACTCCAGGAAACGTCGCAACCGTAACGTAAAAGAAGCTGCCGCAGCCACCAAAGGAATAGCTAAAATAATCAGGAGCAACACTTCTCGGGACATGAAGTCACCTACCCTTTCAGCATTTTTAGCTGACTTGCATCCATACTACCGAACGCATCATGTAGTTTTTTGGCTATCAAAGACATAATCAGCACACCAAACACCGCGTCGGTAAGAATACCGATTTCTACGAGTTTAGGCACGTTATATGCCATAATGGCAAGAGTCAGGTGTGAACCGTTTTCCATCAGACAAAATCCCAGCAGCTGTTTTAAGGCATTTCTCCTCGTGATCATGCAGTGAAGCCCCAGTAAGAAGTGGGCCAAGGAAACTGCCAGAGCCGTTTTGTACTTGAGTACTGCAAAAAGATGAAACGGCTGAACCAAGACAAAGGCTATTCCAACCATTACTGCCGCGAGAAGTAATGACCACGTTGTTCTGATCAGAGGGGGCTCCTCTTCGATTACTCCAGTAGTCCTGATGACCCGGAGTAGAATGAAAGGTACCAAAAATGCCTTGGTGACTAAAGCGGTAACAGACCAAAGATAAAGTTGTTCTGCTTCACTCAATATTGCCAGGGTGAGAAAAATACTAATTAGAACCAAGGACTGGGCACTATAAAAGTAAGCTGAAACTTTGAGCCGGCGGCTTTCTACTACGGAAAGGGAAGTTAGGATGAGCAGTACCGACAGGCTATTCACAATTGGCAAAGTAGTCATCTTCAACCCTCCGTAACATTAACTCGCCACAAGATAAAACACAAAGGAAATCAGAGAAATCCCAAAGGACAACGATGTAATAGTGGTGACGTCGGCAATGCGATACCGCGCCACGGCATTTTCTACAAAAGCGAGCAGGACGTAAAATACCAGCAGCTTACCCAGGAAGATGACGGTCCCCCAAATCAACGAACCTAAACTTAAGTTAGCTGCACCGCCAAAAGGAAGGAATAAAGCAACAAACAGAGCAATTACAATTACTTGTTTCATTAACAAGGCCAGTTTCATTAAGGCCAAGCCCCGCCCTGAATACTCGGTAAGAGGACCTTCCTGCAATTCCTGTTCCGCTTCAGCCAAATCAAAAGGTAGCTTTCCGGTTTCAACTGCAGTGGCGAGGAAAAAAGCGATTAAGCCAATTCCAAAAGCAGGATTCAACAGAGAAATTTGCCCGGAAGCTACCTGGGTACTAATTATTCCCAGGTTGCTTGACCCTGTCAACAGAGCAAGGGTCAACATTACCATTATCATAGCCGGCTCCATAAGTACGGCCAACATCATTTCCCGACTACTACCGGCTGCGGCAAAGGTACTCCCTGAATCCAGCCCTGAAAGAGAAAAGAAAAATCGAATTAAAGCCATTAAATACAAAACCGCAAACAAGTCCCCTACCAAACCCAGAGGGGAAATTAAAGTAATTGACGGAATTATCATAGCCAGCAACAGAAGGATTGCCACCAGGATATAAGGAGTGGTAGTGAACAACCAACTGGCCTGGGGAGGAACGGTTTGCTCCCGCTTCAGTAACTTAAAAAGATCGTAATAGGTCTGAAAAATACTGCAGCCTCGACGGCTGTGCATTCTGGCCCGGACCCGTCGGGATATGCCGTCCAGCAGCGGGGCGGTCAGCATAATCAAGGCGGCCTGCAGTATTCCTACCAGGAATAATTTGCCGTATTCCATATTCAACAACCTCCTGTTATCTCGTAGCCATAAGCAAAAAGCCTACTAAAATAATAATGATATAGAGCAAATACAGGTGTATACTGCCGGCCTGAAGCTTTTGGATACGCGTTCCCGTTCTCATGACGGCAGCCACCAGCGGTTTATACAGGTAATTCTCCCACAACGAAACAGCGTGGGACTCATAGTGAACACGCCCTTCAAAGTAAGACCGGGAAGTAAAACGCGGCCCTTTAACGCGGGTATTAGGGGCATAGATAGCCCGGAAAATCACCCTGAGGGGTTGGGCAAAAGAAGAAGCGGTGTAACCCATGCGAGACGAGTATGTAAATCCACATGCCCATGGCGCTTCATCCATTCGCTTGCCTGCACCGAACCCGCCCCAAAGCAATACCAGTAACAGGGGTAAAGTAACCAAACCCACCAACAACACAGCAATGAGCGGTGTAGAAAGAGTGCCCTGGCTTGATATAGCTGGATACATAATCAATCCGGAAGATGCCGGAACCGCAGGTTGGTTCAACACAGACGCAGCTATGGAACTAAAATAAGGAGCCAGCCAGGGTGCACCTATCCCAAGAGCAATGATGGCAAACACCAGGATAAACATTCCTGCAATCATGGTTGACGGAACCTCTCTAGCGGTCTCGGCGTAATGACTACGGGCCGAACCGGCAAAGGTCACTCCATAAGCTTTAACAAAGCACATGACAGCCAAGGCGCCTGTAAAGGCCAGCATCACGATAACAACGGAAGCAGCTAAGGTCACCCACCAGTTGCCCAACTTAGCAGCCAGGAATAGCGAATGATAAGTATACCATTCACTGACAAAACCATTGAACGGTGGTAAAGCCGAAATAGCCGCCGCACCAACGAGAAAGGCCAGCGCGGTAATAGGCATCCGTTTGCCCAATCCGCCCAATTGCTCCATATTATTGGCGTGCGTACGATAAAGAACCGAGCCAGCTCCTAGAAAAAGCAACCCTTTGAAAGTGGCATGGTTAATCAGATGGTATAGCCCGGCCATGAGTCCCAAGACAGCCAGTACTGGTTGATCTAGCGCAGCTCCCAGCATACCGGCCCCTACTCCCATCAAAATAATGCCAATGTTTTCCACACTGTGAAAGGCCAGCAATCTCTTTAAATCATGCTGTACTAAAGCATACATCACTCCCAAAACGGCCGAGACAGCACCCGCTATCAGAACTACTAAGCCCCACCACCAATCCGAGGCTCCCAGGAAATCAACCGCCACGCGAATGATTCCGTAAATTGCAGTTTTAATCATTACCCCCGACATCAGAGCGGAAATGTTAGATGGAGCTGCAGGGTGGGCCTGAGGCAACCAGATATGTAAGGGGATAATACCTGCTTTGGCCCCAAAACCCAAAAACGCCATGATGAAGGCCAGCGTTTTTAATCCATCGGAAAGGGGTGCCTCTTTAAAGGTTGCAAAGTCATAACTGCCGGTTTTGCTAGCAATAATAAGAAATGATAACATAATCAAGGCCGTACCTACATGGGCTATAATCAAGTAAACCAAACCGGCATTGATTGATTCCTTTTTCTCCTGTTCAAAACTTACCAAAAAGTATGAAGCTAGAGTCATTAATTCCCAGAAAAACAGAAAATAAAAGGCATCTCCTGTAGTAACCACCAAAATCATGGAACCAACAAAAACATTCATAAAAAATCCCAAAAGGCCCTTACCCTTTCCGCTGTACTCTTCCAGGTAAGACAACGAATAAACGGATGTAGCTGCAGTCAGCAGCGAAATGGCCAGCGTCATGAAGGCAGACAACTGATCTACGCGAATAATCAATTTCGCAATTGGAATGAATCCGGTCAAATCCAGCGTAAAACCATCTCCTCCAGCCACCACCGGGACGGCCCACGCCATCCCGGTAAGAGCAGCAAAAAGAGCAGCGACTGAAGCAACATAGTTAGCATACCTATCCACTTTACCTAATAGCAGCGAGGCACCGGCACCAGCCGCATAGAGAAGTATGGAGATTACAAAAAACTGTCCAGCAGCCATAGCGAATTACCTCCTACTTCTAAGAATGGAAACCGTGCTACCGATGTTAGCATCCCTTTTGAGCTTACTGAGCCGCTCTATCTCCTCACCCTTAACTTCTTTCAGCGCTTTGCTCGGGCAGACTTGGACGCAAGTAGGACCACCCTCCGTAAAAGAACAAAGGTCGCATTTAACAGCGATAGTTTTCTGTCCAATATCCCCGACCAGCAAAGGAATCAAACTTGAGTTTACCAGACCGACTTCTTCAACCGCGGGAGCTCGGGTGCCCCGAATCTCAATGCAACCAAAGGGGCAAGCCAGAGCACACATCTTACAACCAATACACAGAACTTCGTTTAACTTTACCATCTGGTCCTTGAGCTCAATGGCTTTAACGGGACAAACTTTGGCACAGGGAGCATCCTCGCAGTGCCGGCACTGGATAGGCATTGTTCCTTCAGGCGTATGGGTAACAAAAAGTCGGGGGAAAGGCTGCAACCCGTATTCCTTATGAATAAAGGCACAGCCAGCCATACAAGTGTAACAGCCCAGGCAACGGTTAGGGTCAGCAATTACGAAACGATTAGGCATCTTCTTTTCCTCCCTTCCCCAATGCCGGTCCGGGAATAGCCTTTTCCAAACTGACCAGGTACTTGCCTTCTTTCTCCCGACGGATGGCCCGAGCTTCCGCCGACGATACTTTTTCCACTTTGGCAGCTGCAACTTTAAATTCGGGCGTACCGGCAATATCATCGGTAGCTGTATTAGTTAGTTCGTTACCACAAGCCTCCCAGTAATGGAATGTCATAAAGACGGTATTTTCCGGAACCCGTTCGGTTACCCAAGCCCGCGCCACCACAGAACCACGTCGGGTGGATACTTTAATATACTCACCATCGTTTACGCCCAACTTCTCAGCATCTCGCGGGTTAACTTCTATCATCTCCTCCGTCGCAAACTGGGTAATAGCCCAGGACTTGCGGGTCATAGTACCAGTATGGTAATGATATGCCCGCCTACCGGTGGTAAGAGTAAAGGGATATTCCTGGTCCGGCAGCTCATCAATACGGCCCATAAATACCTTTGCCTTCCCTTTCGCTTCATGGTGCTGATTTAAATCACACTCGCCGGGATTAAACAGCACCGGATGAAGGTTAGCCTTTCCGGACGGCGTCAGGAACCTACCTCCCAGATACAGTATTGGCGTCCCCGGGTGATCCTCCGACGGGCAGGGCCACATAATGCCCCGTTCCTTTTCCAGTCGAGCGTAACTGATACCACCAAATTTTTCCGGAACCAGCTTCCGCAGTTCATCCCAGATTTCCTGGGGATGGCGGTAATTCATCCCGGTATAACCCATTTTCTGGGCCAACCTGCTAAAAATCCACCAGTCAGGCTGCGCCTCACCCGGCGGGTCAACGGCCTTGCGTACCCGCTGTACCCTGCGCTCGGTGTTGGTAAACGTACCGTCTTTTTCTGCCCAGCAAGCGGCAGGCAACACCACGTCAGCCAGGCGCGCAGTCTCAGTAAGGAAGATATCCTGGACAACCAGCAGATCTAAGTGCTCCAGCGCATGGCGCAGGTGATCGGCATCAGGATCGCTCATAACGGGGTTTTCTCCAAAGACATACAGAGCTCTAACCCGGTGTTGCAAAATAGCGTCCGGAACCTCTGTCAGCTTGAATCCAGGGCTTGACGGCAGCTTGCCCCCCCATACTTTCTCAAAACGAGCGCGGAGATCTTCTTTGGTTACATCCAGATAGCCCGGTAGAACATTAGGTAGGCAACCCATGTCACAAGCCCCTTGCACGTTATTCTGGCCTCTAAGCGGACATACCCCAGCCCCGGGGCGACCCAGGTTACCGGTAATCACCGCCAGGTTGGATAGGCTCACCACGTTTCCTGTACCGTGACTAAACTGGGTAATACCCATGCAGTACAGAATAGCCGCCGCCCGCGCCTGGCCGTAAATGCGGGCCGCCTCGACCAAATCTTTTTGTGGAATCCCCGTAAGCTCCTCAACGTAGTCCGGGGTATACTTCTCCACCGCTCGAGCCAGATCATCAAAACCCACAGCATGTTCCTGGATAAAATCGGTCTTGGCAAGTCCTTCCTTGATAATTACATGAATTATTCCGTTTATAAGCGGGATGTTGTATCCGGCAGGTACCCTCAACCAAATATCGGCTTTGTTAGCCATCTCCGTCATTCTCGGATCTGCCACGATCAACCTGGCACCGCGTTCCTTGGCCTTCAAAACATGCCGGGCTATCAAGGGATGGCACTCGGCAGTATTTGAACCAATAATAAAGATAACATCCGAATGAGCACTAAATTCAGGAATGGAATTTGTCATGGCCCCGCTTCCCAATGTCATCGCCAGACCGGCGACGGTGGGCGCGTGTCAGAGACGGGCGCAGTGGTCCACATTATTGGTACCCATTACCCCCCTAGCAAACTTTTGGGCCACATAGTTATCTTCATTAGTTGCTCGGGCTGAAGTAACTAGGGCAAAGGCGTCCGGTCCAGACTCCCGCTTGATCTTTGTTAACTGGTCGGCAATGTAGTCCAGCGCCTCGTCCCAAGAAACGGAAATAAAACTTCCGTTTTTCTTGATTAATGGAGAAGTCAAGCGGCGGGGATCCCGAACATGTTCATATCCGTAGTAGCCCTTAACACACAGTTCTCCTTCACTTACAGGGTGAAGGTCGTCCGGCTCAACCCCAATAATCTTTCCCTCTGCGGTTTTCAGATAGATGCCGCAACCCGTACCGCAGAAAGGACATATGGTCAAAACTTTTTCTGATTTATGATGTTTCATGACGAAAACCTCCTTAGGCTCATTTCAAGTTGGAACGGATCAGATTATTAATACATCACGATATTCAAAATTGTTGCCATTAATAATTTTCTGACTCTTGCTTTTTATAAAACCCGCTATATTGAGGCTTTGGAAGGTGTTTAAAATTAAATCAAAAAGGGCCAAAAGTGTTCACCCATGTTGACACTCGGCCCGTTACGCCACTCTTTATGTAAACATTGGTTAACAGTCTATATTTGTCTAATTTTTGTACAGTCCAATCCGGAATAACTTTTATTTCAACCATATTTTTCAAATCGCGACCGGTGATCAAAATATTAAACGACTAAAATTTCTTATTGCCAGCCATTCCACGGCGAGAAAAAATTTTTCCAAAGTATTCCACTTGTTACCCCAGCGATCTGAAACTCCGGCATACAAACAAAAAGTGTACACTATTGTGTACACATTATAAAAACGAAATTTGGCCCCTCTTATTCTCTTTTTTCTATTGCAATGTCAGTAGCTTCTTCCAATTCTTTTTTAGCATCTGTTGATGCTTTACGAAACTCTCTTATTCCCCTGCCGATAGCTTTGCCTACTTCCGGCAACTTACCCGGGCCAAAGATAATAAGCACAAGAACAAGGATAATAATTAATTCCTGCATACCTATGCTGGGTAGCAATGCAAAAGTGAACATAATGCCATCACCATCCTAACCAAATTTTATCTTAACTAATAACATTGTAGCCTTCCTGCCGGGCCAATAAATCCAAATGAATCGTCTGCAAATCTTCCCGGAACATATCAACAGTTTTTCCACCCATTTTCCTTTCATCAACAGTCTTGATATACCCCTTACATTTTGCGCAGGTATAGACCCGGTATTTCTCCTGGCCGTCAACGGTGAAATACTGCAAATCCTTTTGATTTTCGTTTAGACACCGGGGACAAGCCACCCGCTTGAACGGCCACTCTGTATCACACAAGGAACAGTACAGAAATCTTTTACCCGTTTCTTTTTCAAGACGAGCAAGATGGGCAACATTACCACAAACAGGACAAATACCGCTGTCCCAATATTTTAGATCAAGAAAGGGAGCGACACGCTGGGCATAACGTTGTAGAAATAACTTTAATGTGTGATTTAATAACAATTCTAGCTGTTCCACTGCTACTCCCCACTGCGCGGCTATACTATATATCGATTGCTGGTCAAGGTTAAATAAACCGGCAGCCAACGATTGCTGCATCTGAACATCATCCCTCAAAGCGTCGATGATTTTGCTCAGTTCCTCTTGACGTTCTGGTTGGTATGAAACTATTAAATCTTTCACTTTATCCATTAGCTGTAAAAAAAAGGAAGTATTTATAGTGGGCAAATGACACTTGATTAGCGGTGTCCCTGAAAGCCATTGTTGTAGAGCATCTTCTCCCGGCTTGCTTATTTTCAGAGCCTCTTCCTCCAAATCCAGTTGTAAGAGTTCATCGTAAAAGTTTATCATACGGGACATAACTTGCCGAGCTTCTTCCGTTGGCATGAAATCAACTCCCTTTACGCTAGCTTTTGGAAGATTAGCGGGAATGACAAAAATCATTCCCGCTTATGAAAAACAAATTTTAACTGGCGACCCGGGTTCCGAACTTTTGTGGTCTCCCCATCTTTAATGCACCTTCACTCTCATGGCTCTCTTCAGCGAACACCTCAAAATTTTCTACAAAGAACTGGTAGGCTAATACTCCAGTGGATATCAGGCCAAGGGTAATTGCCACTTCCATCCAGGACGGGACATAACTTGTCCCGGCGGAAGCCCACATACCTGTAAACACCACATTGGTACGGTTAAGAATCACACCCACGATTGTCAATGTGGCAGCGGTAACCACTCCCCCTACCGTTTTACGGAAGTTTGGTACAAGGTAGATTAAAAGGGGTAAAATTACTCCCAACATAATCTCCAGCAGAAACATATTGCCTTCCAAGGTCCCTGAAAACACGGCACCCAGGTAACCCCGATAGGCCAAGTCTATCAGCCTGAGTACAAAGTATATGCCCAAAACCCAGGCCGAGAATTTACCCAGGGTTTGCATAATATCCAGTTCAAATTCCCGCTTATAGGCCCGGGCGCTTAAGTATGACTCAACCGTAACCATAGCGGGACCCACCGCCACCGCAGTCAGGAAATAGAACACAGGTAACAACATACTCCACCAAAGCGGGTGTAACTTGCCAGCCATGAGGATGTATAAAGAACCAAGCGATGACTGGTGCAGGGTGGATAAAACAATCCCTAAAATAACCAAAGGTATGGTAACACCAGTTAACCCTTTAGCAATCCCTTTCCACCCCAGTCTTTTGAAAATGGTGGGGCCAAACTCACCCGTGAGGACAAGGGTATACAGTAACACACACCAGAAAAGTTCAAACATTACTGAATGGTGTCCCCAGTATACAATGGGGTGCCAGAAGTTATACCACCGCCCGAGGTCCAACAGTAGTCCAACACCTACCATTAGGTATCCCAACCAAGCGGTAAGGACCGCAGGCTTAACAATGGGTTTTAGCTTCTTCACGCCGAAAATATGGTAAAGTCCCACGGTGGTGAAACCACCGGCCGCTAAAGCAACGCCCAGCTTGACATCTACAAGGATCCATAGACCCCAAGGCCATTCGTCGCTGAGGTTAGTGGCGACGCCCAGTCCGTTAATTAAACGGTAAATAGAAACACCTATAAAAAGGGCTGACAGGAACATCAAAACTACCCTAAAGGGAGTTATCTTAAAGCTGAATTTTCTACGTTTCAACTCTTTTCACCCCCTATGGCTATCTTTCTCAGGCTTATCCAGCTCATTGCGCCGCTTGGTATAGAAGTACATGGCGGTTAGCAAAGCGCTCCACCCAACTAGTACGCCGGGAATCTTGGTAAGCACCTTCCACGTATAGTCGGGAAGCGGTTCATGGGGTAGGTTGGCGGGGAAGCCCAACTTTTCGAACGGTACGTCAGAGATATAAAGTACCGATGTCCCTCCAACCTCTTTCTCCCCAAATACATGTTCGACATACTTTCCTCTACCGGACCTAATCCGCTCCCAGGCTTCCTTTACCAATTTATCTCTTTCACCAAATTTAATGGCTCCGGTAGGACACGCCGTGGCACAGGCCGGTTCCAGTCCCTGTGCCAGGCGGTCAATGCACAACCGGCACTTTCTCACCGCGGGAAATCTCTTTTCCCATTCATACTTGGGGACCCCGAACGGGCATGCCAACATACAATAACGACACCCTACGCATTTGTTTTCCTGGTATACTACCGCTCCCTCCTCAGTTTTCTTAAACGCTTCAACAAAACAGGCCGACACACATGCCGGTTCCAAGCAGTGCATGCACTGGGTTTTCACAAATTTCCATTTAATATCGTCTTCCTCTTCCAGTAGGTGGTAATCCACCTTGGTCCAGGTAGTAGCAGAACGCTTGGGAGGGTTACTCCAATCTGCATTAAATGTGGTCTTCTCTGCAGGTAGGTTGTTCCATTGCTTGCATGCAACCTGGCAAGCTCGACAACCGATACATTTCGATATATCGATCAGCATCCCCTTTGGCACCTATCACACCTCCTGTTATGCCTGCCGGCAACCCTAAACTTTCTTGATGTTGCAAAGGAACGCCTTGTACTCGGGAATAGCTGTATTGGGATCACCCACACAAGGTGTTAAGTCGTTGGCGGTGCTACCCGGAGCCAGTCCCTGGTAACCCCAATGCCAGGGCAGGCCCACAACTTCACATTCCTTACCGTTTACCTTGACAGCCCTCATGATCGGGGTTACGCACGCCTTGGCACGGATCTTACCTCTCTTGGAAATTACTTCCACTTCATCCCCATTCCTGATACCCAGCTTTCGGGCAAGGTTTGGTGATATTTCCACAAACATTTCAGGCATTAACTCAACCAAGTATGGACAGTTCCTGGTCATGGCACCGCTCTGGTAGTGCTCGATTAAACGGTGGGTAGTAGCAATGTAAGGATATTCATCACTGCCTACCTCGGCTAACTCTCCCAGTTCCGGACCGTAGAAGGTTATACACGGATTAAACTGCCTGCTGGACATTTTGTTCTTTACCGGGCTTTCCACAGGCTCGTAATGCTCCGGAATGGGACCGTCCTTGAGACCCTGGGTAAACAACCTGCCGTGGCCCTCAGGAAGCATAATGAACGGATTTGCGGCCGACACCTCCGGTGACACCTTGGCGTTAAAATCTGGAACGTCGTTTTTCACCCAGTCTACGCCGTTCCAAGCAAAAAGAGGGAGCTTAGGATTCCAGGGCTTACCCTTAGGATCAGTAGCGCAACGGTTGTAGAGTATCCTTCTGTTCAGCGGCCATGCGAAGGCCCAGCCCAGGTTAGAACCCAGACCATCCTTTTCCGGATTACGGTTCTTGCAAGCAGGCTTCTCCCGGTCCGCATAGTAACCGGTGTAAATCCACATACCGCACGCCGTAGAGCCGTCATCTTTTAATTTTCCGAAACTATTCAGTGGTTTGCCGGTAGCAACATCATAGCCGTTAAGCTCGATGGCCACCTGTTCAACATCGGGCTCCTCCTGGCCCGGTTTGTCATAGTTCCATACCATATTCAATATTGGTTCAGGGAATACAGCAGATTTGTCTTTCCGGTACTGTTCCCTGACAGCTTTAAATAACCGATCAGCAATCCATAAATCACTCTTAGCATCTCCGGGGGGATTTATGGCTTGATAACGCCACTGTATCCACCTACCACTGTTAGTAATGGACCCTTCCTTCTCGTAGGACGCAGCAGCCGGTAGTAAGAATACTTCCGTGTCAATCTTTCTAGGATCAACACCCGGAGCTTTCCAGAATGCAGCGGTTTCCGTCTCAAAGAGGTCAATAACTACCAGCCAATCTAACTTTTCCAGGGCCTTTCTTTCCATGGAAGCATTGGGACCACCCACGGCTGGATTTTGCCCCCAGGCAAACATGCCCTTGATTTTGCCTCTCATCATATCCTGAAAAATTGCCATATGGGAATGTTCCCCGGCAGTTAATTTCGGAAGGTAATCGAAGCAAAAATCATTCTCTTTGGTGGCCTTTTCACCGTACCAGGCCTTCAGCATGCTGATTAAAAATTTGGGCTTATTGGACCAATAACCGCTCTTGGGCGTTTCTTTTTCAATGTATTCCTGTAAATTTGCATGTTTGTTAGCCCGTGGCATTCCTAGATACCCAGGCAAGAGGTGGTAGAGCATAGCCAGATCAGTGGATCCCTGAACGTTACTTTCGCCGCGCTGGGCATTTACCCCGCCACCGGGAATACCGATGTTACCCAATAATAGCTGGAGGATAGCCAAAGCCCGAACGTTTTGGGCCCCGTGGGTATGTTGGGTAATACCCATGGCATAGATAACGTTACCTGCCTTGCCCGGTCGACCGGTTGCACAGAAAGTTTCACATACCTCTTGATAAACTTTTTCCGGTACACCGGTTATTTCGCTCACGGTTTTAATATCATACCTGGATACATGTTTCTTCAGCAACTGGAATACACAGTTAGGATCCTGCAGGGTGGGATCTTTTTTAATTTCGTCTCCATCTTTTTGGTACTGCCATGAATTTCTGTCGTATTTTCCATCAACAAATCCTGAAAATAAGCCATCGTGGAAGCCATACTCCGGATTAACCAAGAAGGAAGCATTGGTATAGTTCACCACATATTCGTGGTGATACAGATTGTTTTGGATGGCGTAGTTCATAAGACCGTTGATAAACGCAATGTCACTGCCAGGTCTGTGGCGCACATAAATGTCCGCCTGAGCTGCGGTTTTGCTAAATCGCGGGTCTACTACGATAAGCTTAGCCCCTCTGGTCTCTCTGGCCTTGTTAATCCATTTCATGGCCAGCGGATGGTTTTCGGCAGGGTTGGCACCTATGACCAAAAAGGCATCTGAATTCTTATAATCAATCCAGTGATTGGTCATTGCTCCTCTACCAAACGAATTGGCCAGACCGGCCACAGTAGTGGAATGTCAGAGACGGGCATGGTGTTCAATGTTGATAATACCCAGAGCCCGGGCCAACTTGTGCATTAAATAGTTTTCTTCGTTATCAATAGAAGCGCTGCCCAAATGAGCAATGGCCTGGGTGCGATTTACCACAACCCCGTTTTCATCCTTGATCTCAAAGGTAGCATCACGGGTTGCCTTAACCCTTTCAGCTATTTTATTCAGCGCCCAGTCCCAAGGCTTTTCTTCCCACCTGTCACTTCTAGGCGCGCGATATAAAACTTTGGTTAAACGTCTAGGATTTGGCACACGTTTGTTATTCTTGTCCACTATAAAACTTAAATCAGAAATGGATAATCCTTTAGGGCAAAGGGATCCTTCATTAATGGGATGGTCTGGATCTCCCTCAGTATAAACGACCTTACCTTCTTGAGTGTGAACAATAATACCGCAACCCACAGCACAGTAAGGACAAATAGTGGTAGTCTCCCGGGTAAACTTCAAGCGGTAAGGTCCCAGGTCAATAGGTGATTTTTGTGAAGCATCAGCAGAATCAGTAATCCCTCCCAGAAAAGACAGACCAAGAGTACTGGCACCTAAAGATTTGAGAAATGCTCTCCTACTTAATCCAGCCATCGTTTTCTTCAGACCTCCCTTCCAGAATTCTTTTAAAAGTAATAATTTTTCATTATTTTCAAACTAATATAAATATTTCATCTCTTAACATCTCGCTGTTAACTCAAAATTTGCATACTGTTATCCGGCTGGGCTGCAGTAATAGTAGCGGCAGTTACGCCTGAAATGTTGAGAAGATCTCTTCTGGAAATTCTCGCGGCCATTGCCCCCTCCCTTATTTGCACCACCCCCTTTAGTTAGTAAGAATGACTGAATAAAAATGCCCATCGGACAACTCTAAAGCCTGAGCGCTAATGGCTTTATTATCAAGTCATTAGCGCCGGTAGCTTTAGCTTTTGCTTTATTCAAACAAAAGACTAAAATTCAAAAAATTGTAGCAAAATGAATTTAACAATTTTTCTTAGCCAGTACAACTTTTTGTAAATAATTAAATTAAAGAAAACAGGGCACAAATTTTTAAATTAAATAAAATTAATTTATAGATCTTAATTTTCAAAACCCAATAAAAAAGACCCCTTGCCGGGATCTTAGGAAATCTTTTTGTATAATTTTACAGGTCTGCCTACGGTACCATATTTGAGTTCTACCTCTACATGTCCGTTTTTCTCTAAATATTCCAGGTAGCGGCGCGCCGTTACCCTGGTTAGATTAACCCCCTCCCCTACTTCCTCTGCAGACATGGCTATATCTTTGCTTTCTAAAAAAGCCAATATTTGCCTTAAAGTCACCTCATTTAAACCTTTGGGTAATTCATCTTCTACATCCGCTTTCTCAGTGTTGAAACCAGGACTTTGCTTTTTCCCATTTTCATCAGGAAGGTTACCTTCAGCACCGTTCCCAGCATTCCCGGTAGCTTTAGAAATTTGTAAGGCCAGACGTTGCAGCCCTTCCACCATTTGGTTGAAAGCAGCGGCAAGTTCGCCAATTTCGTTCTGGCTCTTAATTTCCAATTTATTCCCAAGATAACCGGAAGCTACCTCTCTGGTACCCATAGTTATCTTTTGGAGCGGACCGATAATTACCTGCTGGGTAAAATACCAGGCCCCCAGAGCTACCAAAAGAGTTAACCCTCCGCTGATGATTACAAGAGTTATTAGGGAGTTGCGGATCATTTGATTAGAAAATTTTTTGGAAATTCCGACGTACAGCATTCCAATAATATTCCCTTGTTGATTACGGATAGGTTTGTATGCCGTCTGGTAATACTCACCTACCACATTAGCTTCTCCAAGGTATTCCTGACCGTATTTTAGTACGGTAGTGGCTACAATATCCGAAACCTTAGTTCCTATCGCCCTTTCACCGTTCTTATTACGCACTGTAGTAGAAACACGGGTATCACCGAGAAAAATAGTCACCGTATCGCCAGTTAAATTAGCGATAAAATCTACCGGAATGAAATTATTATTAATCTTGACTCCACCTTTGTAAAGGACGCCGTCTCGTACTTCCCAGGGACCGGGGTACATCAAATCGATAATGGCTTCACCCGTTGCCAGGTCACTTTTAGCCTTGGTTATGGCAGCCAGTTCAGCACGGTCTTTCATATGAATTCCAATAATAAAAGTCGTGCTGATGGACAGCAGGAGCAACGGTCCAATTACTAAAAATAGAAGTTGCTGCTTGAGGGAACGCATAACCCCTCACCACCTTTATCGTAAAAGCTTCATTAAAAAACTTAAACCATTAATAAATACTTTTCAGAACTTACGCAATTATATTGACCAAATAATATAATATACCTCAAAAACAGGCCTGTCAAACATTAGATTTCTGGATCTCAGTAAAACTTATCTTTACTGACGGCACTGAGTTGTTCTTTCAGGAAAAGGTTATGGGTGTAAGTCCCACGCGTGCCGATGTGAACCATGATTAAACGCGTATTTGTATAATAAAAAAATAAAAAAAATAAAATAATTTACTTTATTTTCGAAACCTCCTCTAGTTTTTCATTACCCTTTCTTCGCGTCTGGCTCAAAATCATTTCCCATAACAGTCCCCGCTCTATTGCGCTTTTACTTTATGCGGGTCACCTCGATAAAATTCAGTATCAATCTGGGGCAAGGAAAAATCTCCCGGCACCCGGAAGCTCTCTCCATAAATCCAATAGGCGAAATTTACCAGTCGATATCCTTCACCTACAGGAACCGGATCTTGTACTTTAATCTGGGTAATCCGCAGTCCTTTTTCATCTGCCTCCACAAGGTGGCTTCCTGATATTTTCTCCGTCACCCCCTGACCGCTGTAAGTCCACCGGGCCTCATATACTTGCCGTCCCGTCCCGTGACAGTCCTGGCATTCTCTTCCCGGACCTAAAGCATGAGACATTTTGTCCATTTGGATCCAGAGGAGAGAACGGGTTCCATCGGGGGCATCAACGGTACCTACAGTATAGTAAGCGTCCTGAGAGTCAGTACGGTAAGGAACGATATTCCGGAAGGCAACCTGCTTCGCAGGATCGACCTGTTTTTTCACGCCGTGTACTACATGCGGAACCGGCTTTACAGGGATCCATACTCCTTCCCCGTTTTTGATCAACAGCGGCCGCTGAAGGATTCCGTAATACTGCTTGTGCTTGGTCAACGGGAAAGGAAGACCAGAGGTCTTTCCGAAACCCATGACCGTCGCCTGGTATCCGCCTACCTCTCGAATATGACATGATTCACAGGCCACATTCCGATGAGCCGATGCGCTTAGATCCTCTACCTGGCGGGGGTGGCATTTACCACAAACCTTTTGTCGGTCAACTCGCCTGGCTACATCATGATTTTTCGTTTCATGACAGTTCAAGCACTCAACCCCGGCTTGAACATGAGCACCGGTGGGCAACCCCGCCGGAAAAGCATAATCTCCACGAAAGTATCCAGCACCTCTGCGCCGGTCTTCCGGCCCCGCGTGACATATGGACCCTCTTCCCCCTCCATAACAGGTGTTGGACGGGGGGGTTCTGGTAAAAACATGAGAGCCGTCTCCACTCTGGGGTACATAATGGCAATCGTTGCACCCTGCGTGGCAACGGTTACACGCCCTCTGGGCTGCAGAAGCTTCTTTTAAACCCAGTTTGGTTGCCATCTGCGAATTCAGTCGGTCCAGGTTATGACCCGAGACATATATCTCGGCTGCTCCCTTGCCCAGTTGTTCTTTCAGGAGCCGTTTCTGTGCGTCACTGTATACTAACCATGGCCTGCAATTATGCGGGGCAATGGTTAACAGATCGGTATTCAGGCTCTGAAACCTGGAAGAAGCCATAGGTGTTGCGTTGTATTCTGTAACCTCTTTTTCATGGCATTTACCGCAAGTCCTTTGTGCTAATTCAGGATCGTAAGTCAACAAACCCTTCTCTTTTAGCCCGTAAACCAGGCCCAGAACTTTTATCCCCTCTATAGAAGGAAGAAGCTTGTTGACATCATTATCACTACGGACCCCGATCACTACGGTATCATCGGTGGGTTCCATCTTGTAGGTCTTGCTGACACCGATAACCATGTCCCTGAGTAGGCCTTCATGTGCCTCGGTCTTGTCGGTCGCTTTGGGATTGCCCAAATGGCAGTCTTCACATTTGACTCCGGGCATGCGGCTTTGTTTGACTACCATTTCATTTGTTATGTAGAATTCGGGGAATCCGGCTTTCTCCATAGCTTCTTTATCCCCATGACAGGAGACACAACTACTGACCAGCTGAACGGGAGGAGCCTTGACGTAAAAAGTGTATATCCCAGCACCTATGAGAAGAAACAATGCCACGATTAAAATAATCCACCTGAACTTCCTTACCAATTTTAACACCTCCGTTTACATATATTCTTTCCCGAACAACATTCCCGTAGACAAAAATCTTTATAATCACAATTACGTAGTTTCTTCATAATAATATAGTTAGGGAAACATGACCATCATATAGAGACTCTTCAGAGTTAAAGGCTCAAGGTTAGCGTACTCTTTTAATTACTACCCCCAGGAGGAGAAGCTCTTGAGAAAAAACTTTTTCCTGAAAATGTTGCTCCTCGCGTTAGTAGCCGCCTGGCTTTTGAGTTTTAAAATTAAAGGCTCCTCCCACCTAACCCTAAACTTTGCGGTATGGGGTGGAACTTTGCTTGTTCTGTTGCTGGCTACTAAACAAAAAGACCGAAAATACTGGCGTAAAACTGTGAGCGTTACTGTTCCAAAACTTAGAAAAACCTCTACTGCTGATGGCTGGGTTAAAATGGCAACCATGGGCGGAATGTTATCCGCGCTAACCTTTGGGTTACAGATTTCGTACGTCTTTTTTCCGGGACCAGGATATTTTATCAGCGCCTTCAGTACCCTTCCGGTAGCCATAGCGGCCAGCTTAAACCCGGCAAACGGGGTGTTCACCTTATTAGTCGCTGCAGCTTTGGTTCTTTTCGTTCAGCCTGTAAGCACACTGATTCTTCTCTTCAATACCGGTCTATTGGGGTTAATTATTGGTTGCGGAATTTATTACGGTTTCGCCAAAAGAATACTGGTTTTGTTCGGCGCCTTAGGACTCTTTACAGGCATTGTTACCCTGACCTTTATCGCCGGCATAGAATTCTCCGGCATGATAGCACAGCAAGGACTAATCCTGGCCAACTCCTTCATCTTTTTATTCTGCCTGGTTTATAGTTCAGCCTGGGTATTTCTAATAGATATGACATGCAACCGTATTTTAAAGTCAATCATGTGATCGCGTCCGGGCGCGCCACAGACATATAGAAACCCTGCCTTCAGGCAGGAGTTGTTCATGCTAATCCTAAATTGGCTCTTTTGCTGGTGATGTGCTGTTCAATTCCATCGGCCGCTTTGACGGGATCATCTCCCAGGGCCACTTTACCTCCTGTAAGTTTTTCTATATCCTCGGTCAACAATTTAACCAGTTCGGGCCCTCCTGCTATCGGCGGAGTGGGGGAAAGGTGAGTATACAATCCGAAAGCCAGGGCAAATATGGCATCTATGGTAGCTTTCTGCTCCAGGTACTGGGGGGCAGTCACTGCCACCGGCAGGTCGGCGGTATCTACACCTAAAGCATTAGCCACATCGTTTACCAGAAGGGAAATGCGTCCCGTGTCGGTACAAGTACCGAAACTGAGAACCGGCGGGATTTTTAAACTGCCACAAACTTCTTTAAGACCCGGTCCAACTATATCCAGGGCGGCAAGATTACA
>NZ_BDGJ01000004.1 GCF_002207765.1 Calderihabitans maritimus | reverse complement strand
TCATACATAAATCCCCAATTACCATTGGAGGAAAGAAAATCGAAAAAATTACCTAGGTCCACTTGACAGCTTCCAAGATGTAATTTATCTTGACATTTAGTTTATGCCTTGGGTATAATATCGCCTAGGCGTTTTTTGGGGTGAATAATATTGAAAATAGATATTCAAGAAATTAAGAAAAGAACAGGGGCCTCCCAAAAATATCAACTGAGAGAGATGATTGCTTCTTTAACGCTCGGAGAAGACCGCCTTGACTTCACGCAACCAGTGGAAGCTCAACTCACAGCTATCAATACGGGCGAGACCATTCTGGTACGAGGGGAAATCAGAACCGAAGTTCGCCTGCGGTGTGCCCGTTGTCTGGAAACATACCGGTACTCTCTAACGGCCGATTTCGAGGAAGAATTTCAAGACAGGACTGTTGTACATGGAGAGCCGGAAGAAGGGATACATCTATACGAAGGCAATTATATTGACCTTAAGGAGCAGGTCGAAGAAAATTTGCTTTTAGCCGTTCCTATGAAGGCTTTGTGCCGCCATAATTGCAAGGGCCTTTGTAGCCTTTGCGGGCAGAATTTGAACGAAGCGCAGTGTAACTGTGAACGGGAGGACATTGATCCCCGACTGGCCGTTCTAAAGGACTTATTAGATAACAAATAGATCGTTGTGGAAGGGAGGGGTAGAACATGGGTGTACCAAAGAGGAGAGTGTCGAAAGCAAGGAAAAACAAAAGGCGTTCTGTGTGGTTAAAGATTTCTTCACCGGCGTTGGTGGAGTGCCCGCACTGTCATGAGCTGAAATTGCCTCACCATGCATGTCCAGAGTGCGGCTATTACAAAAACCGGGAGGCAGTTAAATAGTCTATAAAAATAGATTATTTACAATAGCCGAAAGCAAGAAGCTTTTGGCTATTTTTTTAAGAAGAATTTACCGAAGTTGCATAAAAGAGGAGTATTTGCTATACTATATTTTAGGACCAGGTGATAATAGCAGGTAACATTAAGGGTGGTATTTTATGGCTGGGCGGCGAATGAGCAGGAAACGACGACAGTTACGGTTGCAGGAATTGTTGGAGAAGAATCCTTTCTACACTGATGAGGAACTGGCAGAGCATTTCGGAGTGAGTGTTCAAACCATCCGTCTTGACAGAATATTTCTGGGAATACCTGAATTACGAGAAAGAATGAAGCACGTAGCCGAAGAAGCCTATGCCAAAGTCAAATCCATGACCGAGGCAGAATTAATTGGCGAGTTAATAGATATAGAACTGGGTAGTTACGGCATATCTGTATTGGAAATAACGCCGGAAATGGTGTTGCAGCGTACAAGCATAGCTCGAGGACATTTTCTTTTTGCTCAGGCTAATTCTTTAGCCGTTGCTCTGGTAGATGCTGAAACAGTCCTTACCGGCAGTGCCCGGGTGCGTTATAAACGTCCCGTATATGTCGGGGAAAAGGTGGTAGCTAAGGCTCGAGTTAAAGTTCGCCGCGGGAATAGTTATCTGGTTTCGGTATATTCTACGGTGAATTCGGAGCTGGTGTTTAAAGGACAATTCATCGTTATGGTTCAAGAAAGTACCAGAAGAGCAGGAGGAGGAAAAGGTGAAAATTGCGGTTGATGCTATGGGAGGAGACTATGCCCCAGAAGAAATTGTAAAAGGAGCGGTACAGGCCGCGGAAGAGAATATAGCCGAAATTATTTTAGTGGGAGACAAGGAGGCTATTGCGCGTCACCTTCCGTCAAATCGGGCGGGATCCCGGATAGAGATAGTTCATGCTGCTCAGGTGGTAGATATGGATGAACCTCCTGCCGTCGCTTTACGCCGTAAGAAAGATACTTCCATCGCTACCGCTACTCGGTTGGTTAAAGAGGGAAAGGCAGATGCGGTCATCTCTGCCGGCAGTACGGGAGCTCAGATGGCAGCAGCTCATATCATTTTGGGCCGCATTAAGGGAATACAGCGTCCGGCTATTGCAACGGTATTTCCTACGCGCCGAGGGGCGAAATTAATTTTAGACGTCGGCGCCAATGCCGATTGCAAGCCGCAACACCTCGTAGAGTTCGCTCTAATGGGCAGTATTTACGCGGAAAAAATACTAGAGATTTCTCATCCTAAGGTGGGACTGCTGAATATTGGCACTGAGGAAACAAAAGGTAATGAATTGACCCAGACAGCATACCGCCTGTTAAAAGAGAGCTCTCTTAATTTTGCCGGCAATGTGGAAGCCCGGGATATTCCTTCCGGGATAGTGGATGTGGTAGTCTGTGACGGATTTGTTGGTAATGTAGTGCTGAAATTTGCAGAAGGACTGGCAGGAGAGATGCTTGAGCTGATTAAACAACATCTGGCCCAAAGTTTAATAACCCGCCTGGGTGCGGCTCTAGCTTTTCCGGCATTAAAGCGAATTAAAAAGATTATGGATTATACAGAATATGGGGGAGCACCTCTTTTGGGTGTGGAAGGTGTAAGTATCATATGCCACGGAAGCTCCAAGGCAAAGGAAATAAGAAATGCCATTAAGGGAGCAGCTAGAGGTGTGGAAAGCCGTTACGTAGAGCGAATAAGAGAATTTGTAGCCAAAGGAGAAGGTGCAGATGCTTAAAAATTTACGGCCTGTAGGTATAGTAGGGACAGGATCATACGTTCCTGAACAAATAATAAGTAACAGCGATTTGGAAAAGATGGTGGATACCAGTGATGAATGGATACGAACCCGCACCGGTATTCGCGAACGGCGTAAGGCGGACGACAATACTGCTACTTCCGACCTGGCGATTGTAGCAGCTCAGCGAGCTCTGGAGGATGCGGGCGTAAATCCCGAGGATGTTGATCTAATAATCGTTGCTACCGTAACTCCCGACATGTTGTTTCCCGCCACTGCTTGCTTGGTACAAAAAGCCATTGGAGCGGAACGGGCTGCAGCTTTCGACCTGGAAGCGGCATGCAGCGGCTTTATTTACGGGTTAGGGATAGGCTCGCAGATGGTGGCTACCGGTTTGTACGATACCGTCCTGGTAATAGCAGCAGATACTTTGAGTAAAATTGTAGACTGGACTGATCGCAATACATGTGTCCTTTTCGGAGATGGGGCTGGAGCGGCGGTATTAAGACCCGTTTCTGAAGGGGAAGGAATCTTGGGCAATTATCTTAAAGCGGATGGTAACGGTAGCGAGCTGTTAAAAGTACCGGCAGGAGGTTCACGTCTGCCGTCATCGGTGGAAACGGTAACCCAGAGGCTTCATTACATACACATGAACGGGAACGAAGTATTTAAATTTGCTGTGCGCATCATGGAAGAAGCAGCACTAAAAGCTTTAGAACAATGCGGGCTCAGCAAGAAAGATATAGATTATTTGATACCCCACCAGGCTAACATCAGAATTGTGGAGGCGGCATTAAAACGGTTGGAGGTACCATCAGATAAGGTATACATTAATTTGGATAGGTACGGCAATATATCCGGCGCCTCTATCGCTGTAGCTTTGGATGAAGCTCTTAAAGAAGGTAAAATTCAAGCGGGAGATTTAGTTCTATTAGTTGGTTTCGGTGCCGGACTTACTTGGGGGGCTACGGTGATTCGGTGGCCTAAAGGCCTAAAGGGGAGGAATTTAAATGCTGAAAACGGTACTTTGTGAACTGTTAGGAATAGAATATCCCATTTTACAGGGTGGTATGGCCTGGGTAGCTACAGGAGAACTGGCTGCTGCAGTGTCGGAAGCGGGCGGACTTGGAATAATTGGCGCTGGTAATGCCCCTCCTGAGGTGGTCAGAGAAGAGATTAATAAAGTGCGGGAAAGAACGAATAAACCATTTGGTGTTAACATTTATTATCTTTCTCCTTATGTGGAGGAACTCATTGATTTAATTATTGAAGAAGAAGTACCGGTGATAACTACGGGAGCAGGCAATCCCGGCAAGCACATACCCCGTCTGAAAGAGGCCGGTGTTAAAGTTATTCCGGTGGTGGCTTCCGTAGCCCTTGCGAAGCGGTTGGAACGACAAGGAGTAGATGCCCTTATTGCCGAGGGAATGGAGTGTGGCGGTCATATCGGGGAAATCACCACTATGGCTTTGGTCCCTCAGGTAGTGGATGCGGTGAGCATTCCGGTTATCGCCGCCGGCGGAATTGCTGACGGCCGAGGTCTGGCCGCTGCGCTCTCCCTGGGAGCAGCAGGAATTCAAATGGGAACCCGTTTTGTCTGCGCTGATGAATGTATTGCTCATCCTAATTACAAAGAAGCTATCATTAAGGCCAAGGATCGAGATACGGTGGTAACTGGAACAGAGGGACATTATGTCAGAGTTTTGAAGAACAAGCTGGCGCGTCAGTTTGCTGAACTGGCTGCCTCCGGCGCTCCCTTTACCGAATTTGAAAAATTAGGAGCGGGTAAATTGCGGGCGGCAGTGATTGAAGGAGATGTAGAGTATGGTTCCCTTATGGCGGGTCAGATAGCCGGACTAATTAGTGAAGTCAAGCCTGCCCGGGAAATAATTTCCGAAGTGGTGGAAGAAGCCAGGCGGGTGATAGACAGGATGCAGCAGGTCATAAAACCGGA
Source organism: Calderihabitans maritimus (assembly GCF_002207765.1). NCBI lineage: Bacteria > Bacillati > Bacillota > Clostridia > Neomoorellales > Calderihabitantaceae > Calderihabitans > Calderihabitans maritimus. The sequence continues at coordinate 35,536 of NZ_BDGJ01000004.1, read as the reverse complement.
TGGGAGGTAAAATATGGGAAAAATAGCCTTTGTCTTTCCGGGGCAAGGATCTCAATACGTTGGAATGGGCCGTGAATTGGCAATGACCTTTGCGGAAGCGGAAGAAACATACTCCGTCGCCTCCCGTGAATTGGGATTTGATGTAGCAGATCTCTGTTTTCACGGTCCGGAAGAAAAACTTAAACAGACAGCTAACACTCAGCCGGCAATATTGACTACCAGTATCGCCTGCTGGCGTGTTTTACAGAGAGAAGGTATCCGCCCTGATTTTGTAGCTGGACACAGTTTAGGCGAATATTCCGCGCTGGTAGCAGCGGGTGCACTGGCCTTTGCGGACGGAGTTAAACTGGTGAGACTGCGGGGGCGATTGATGGAGAAAGCTGTGCCCCAGGGGAAAGGGAGCATGGCGGCAGTGCTGGGGTTACCGGCGGATGAAGTAAACAGGCTATGCCAGGAGGTAGGGCAAAAGGGGCTGGTTGAACCGGCGAACTTTAACTGTCCGGGGCAAATAGTTGTGGCAGGAGAGACGGAAGCCGTGGAACTCTTTACAGCAAAAGCCATGGAAGCAGGAGCCCGGCGGGTAGTTAAATTACCGGTCAGCGGACCGTTTCACTGCCGGTTAATGGAACCGGTATCGGAAGAATTATCCAGGGCACTGCACAAAGTTGATTTTAAAGACCCGGCGGTTCCAATAATTGCTAACTCCACAGCCGACTATGTAGAAACGGTAGAAGAAATTAGAAAGGTCTTAGTTCAGCAGGTCAGCAAGCCGGTTTTATGGGAGGATTCCATTCGGAAGCTTATCGCGGATGGAACGAAAACCTTTGTTGAGGTAGGCCCGGGTAAGGTTTTAACTGGACTGATTAAGAAAATAGACAAAAACGTAAAGGTGTATAACGTGGAAGACATGAAATCCTTGGAAAAGACGCTTGCATCTTTAAAGGAGTGTAGCTAAAATGATTTTAGACAACAGGGTTGCTATTGTCACCGGGGCTTCCCGGGGAATAGGGCGGGCTACTGCCTTGGCTTTAGCTTCAGCCGGTGCTTCAGTGGTGGTCAACTACTTCGGCAGTGAGGAAGCAGCGCGAGAGGTAGTCTCCTGTATCGAAGCAAAAGGAGGGCGGGCTCTAGCGCTGCAGGCCGACGTAGCCAACGGGGAAGCAGTTGCGAAGCTGGTAGAAAGCACTTTGGATCACTTTGGCCGAGTTGACATTTTAGTAAATAATGCAGGAATAACGCGAGATAATCTTTTATTACGAATGAAAGAGGATGATTGGGATAAAGTAATTAATACTAACCTGAAAGGGGTTTATAATTGTACTAAAGCAGTTTTGAAACCCATGATGAAGCAGAAAGAAGGTCGTATTATTAACATTGCTTCGGTAGTTGGTATTAGTGGGAATGCCGGCCAGGCTAACTATGCTGCGGCCAAAGCAGGAATCATAGGTTTTACTAAGTCAGTGGCCAAAGAAGTTGCTTCCCGAGGAATCCTGGTAAATGCAGTGGCCCCTGGTTTTATTATTACTGATATGACTGATTCCCTTTCGGAGAAGGCCAAGGCGGAACTCCAGGAGAAAATTCCTCTGGGACGCCTGGGGAAACCGGAAGATGTCGCCCAGGTGGTTCTCTTCCTGGCTTCGCCGGCTGCCGGATATATAACCGGCCAGGTTATCAACGTGGACGGTGGGATGCTAATTTAAAATATATTGTACATTTTTGAGGGGAGGTGAGATCGTGGATATTTTTGAGAAGGTAAAACAAATCATAGTTGATCAGCTAGGGGTTGATGAAGAGGAGGTAACTATGGAGACCTCCTTCGAGGATCTTAATGCTGATTCTTTGGACATAGTTGAGCTGATTATGGCTCTCGAGGAGGAATTTGAATTAGAAATTCCCGATGAGGATGCCGAGAAAATAACTACGGTGGCTGATGCAGTCGAGTATATTAAGAATAGAGTTTAGTATTATATTAAATTTTTGGGTAATAAACCTAAATCCCGTAGTATTCTACGGGATTTTTTAAAAATAGGTAATTATTGGATGATATGTTAATTATATAAAAAAGTCTCGCGGTAGCGGTTGGGGCAGAGGAGGTATCGTAGTGAAAAACAGAGTTGTTATTACCGGTTTAGGAGTAATCTCGCCTGTAGCTACTGGAAAAGAAAAATTCTGGAAAGCCCTTTTGTCCGGTCAGTCGGGAATAGGCAAAGTAACTCGTTTTCCGGCGGATGATTTTCCCACCCGTATTGCCGGGGAAGTACGGGATTTCGATCCGGCAGATTTTTTCGACCGTAAGGAAGCCAGAAAGATGGATCGTTTCACCCAATTTGCTCTAGCGGGTGCCAGCATGGCGATAGAGGACGCCGGATTGGTTCTTGATAAAGAGGATCGAAACCGGGTAGGAGTTATTTTTGGCACCGGGATCGGGGGCATAGAAACTTTAGAAGTGCAAACAGAAGTATTGATGACCAAAGGGTCCAGAAGAGTCAGCCCGTTTTTCGTTCCAATGATGATCAGCAACATGGCGGCGGGGCGCATAGCCATCGATTTTAACGTTAGAGGTCCTAACTTTACAGTGGTCAATGCGTGTACTACCGGTACCAATGCCGTGGGAGAGGCATTCCGGGTTTTACAGAGAGGAGATGCCGATGTAATTATTACCGGTGGTTCAGAGGCAGCGGTGACTCGTTTGGCCTTTGCCGGTTTCTGTGCTATGAAGGCGATGTCTACCCGGAATGATTGTCCGGAGAGTGCCAGTCGCCCCTTCGACCGGGAAAGAGATGGGTTTGTTCTGAGTGAAGGGGCGGGTGTTTTGATACTGGAGAATCTGGAACATGCGCTGGCCCGCAATGCACGTATCTATGCAGAAGTAGTGGGTTACGGGTGTACTGCAGACGCCTACCATATCACTGCTCCCGCTCCCAAAGGAGAGGGAGCCGCTCGGGCTATGGAAATGGCACTTAAAGATGCAGGCTTGAAACCAGAAGATATTAGCTACATTAATGCCCATGGTACTTCAACCGAACTTAATGACAAATATGAAACCATGGCTATTAAGACCGTCTTCGGAGATCATGCCTATAAAATTCCTGTAAGCTCTACCAAGTCAATGACGGGACACTTGTTAGGTGCCGCCGGGGCTGTAGAGGCAATTACCTGTGCCTTGGCCATTCGGGACAACGTAGTACCTCCTACCATCAATTATGAAAATCCTGATCCTGAATGTGACCTCGATTACGTTCCCAACCGGGCCAGGGAGGTATCCGTGGAGGCGGCTTTATCTAATTCTTTCGGTTTTGGCGGACATAATGGATCTATTATTCTGAAGAAATACCGCGGATAGGTGTCCTAGCAGCAAACAGGTGGGGGAAGAATGAAAGGTGATCGAAAGAAACAGTTGGCGGAACTCCAGCAGAAGCTGGGAGTGAGTTTTAAGAACTGGGAACTGTTGAATAGAGCTTTGACCCATCCAACCTATGCTTTCGAACATAGGGAGTTAAAATTAGAGCACAATCAACGCTTGGAATTCCTGGGAGATGCGGTTCTAGGAATGATCATGGCGGAGTACCTCTACTTAAATTATCCGCATAAACCGGAGGGTGAATTAACTAAAATGCGGGCAGCAGTCGTTTGTGAGCCTACTTTAGCTAGAAAAGCGGCAGAACTGGGGCTTGGTTCTTACTTACTTTTAGGTAGAGGAGAAGAACTTAGCGGCGGGAGAGAGAGGGCTTCCATTCTCGCGGATGTGTTTGAAGCAGTCATCGGTGCTTTGTATCTGGATAAAGGTGTGGAGGATACCAGGAATTTCGTACTTGCCTACTTGGCCGAAGAAGTCAAGCACATAGAAGATGGCGGATACGGCGACTACAAAACTGCCTTGCAGGAGTTGGTACAGAAAAACTTTGATGACAACGTCTCTTATGTGATTCTGGAGGAAACTGGTCCCGATCATGACAAAAGGTTTGTGGCCGGAGTTAAGTTTCAGGAGCGTTTATTGGCCAAAGGGTCGGGACGGAGTAAAAAAGAAGCAGAACAGAAGGCCGCAGCAGTTGCTTTGGAAAAGATTGAGCAGGGAGAGATAAAGTTAGTTGGTGATACCTAATGGCCAAACGTTTCTACATTATCCCGATTTTTGCCCCTCATCTAGGCTGCCCCAACCGGTGTATTTTCTGTAACCAGCGGCGGACTGCATCTACGTACCAGATACCGAATGCGGGTACAGTAAGAAAAATCATTGAGAGCCATTTGGATACAATTCCCATGCAAGGTGATATTCGGGTAGAAGTTGCTTTTTACGGGGGAAGCTTCACTGCCCTGCCGGAGAAACAGAGAGAAGAATTGTTGACGGCGGCCAGTTCTTATGTGGAGGAAGGACTGATTACGGGAATCCGGGTCTCTACGCGGCCTGATGTTGTTGACCAAGGTATCCTGGAACAACTTAAGAAACATAAGGTTTCCGTGATTGAATTAGGTGTTCAATCTATGGATGATGAGGTTTTGGCGGCTGCCGGGCGGGGTCATACTAGTAGAGACGTGATTTTCGCCTCTCGCCTAATTAAACAATATGGCTTTCGTTTGGGACATCATATAATGCTCGGATTACCGGGAGACAGTTGCGATAAAACCTTGGAAACTGCCCGTAAAGTCTTGGCCCTAAAGCCAGACTTGGTGCGTATTCATCCTACTCTGGTTATTAGAGATACGGAACTGGAAAAAAGGTACAGACAAGGTATATATCAACCTTTGTCCCTGGAGGAAGCGGTAGCGCGATGCAAAGAGTTGGTGATACTTTTTGAGAGATTTGGTGTAGAGGTTATTCGTATTGGACTTCAACCAACTCCAACTTTAAACCTGGAAGGCGATGTGGTGGCAGGTCCGTTCCACCCGGCCCTTGGAGAACTGGTTTATGCAGCAGTGGCATATGAACAACTGGCAGCTCTAACTACCGCTTATCTGGCTGGACGGGAGGTAGAAAGAAAAAAAATTAAGATTTACTGCCATCCACGGGATCTCTCGGTGGTAACGGGACAGGCCAAGAGGAATATAATAAAGTTGAGAAAAGAGTTTGATATCGGAGAGGTTGAGGTTAAACCGGAAGAGCGATTGTCCAGAGGTACCTTCGGCATTTCAGGGGGCAATCTTTTCCGCCCTGAAATGTTGTTAAACAGGCAGGAGTTTGTCAACAAATATCGAATTAAAATTAAATCCGAAACAAAATAACTTATTAAGAAAACAACGAAGGATAAAGGAGGAGTTTAGGGTGGAAGTATTAAAAGTATCAACTAGATCAAATCCTAAAGCTGTTGCTGGAGCACTTACGGCTGCTTTTCGTAATCAGGGATCGGTAGAAATTCAAGCGGTAGGAGCAGGAGCGGTTAACCAGGCGGTGAAAGCTATTGCTATTGCACGAGGTTATCTGGCTCCCAATGGATATGACTTGGTAATGATTCCGGCCTTTACGGAAATTGAAATTGATGGTGAAGAGAGAACGGCCATCAAGTTTATTGTAGAACCCCGGTAATTGGAGGGTGGTGGGAACCGGAAGGCGCAGACTAGATTGCGCCTTTTTTATTTTTTCAACACCAAAACGGAAGGGGCACTAACAGAAAAATATTCAAGTAAAATAGAGGCAAAAAGTAGGAATCTTGCTAAAAAACACGAATACGTAAGCTGAAGTCGAGCATTTGAGGAGGATTATCATGTCGCTGGGGAGCAAAATTCGGGATTTTCGTAAAGAAAGAGGGTTAACACTGGCTCAGTTGGGTGAGAAAATAAACGTTTCGGCCTCCTATATCAGTAGTATCGAAAGGGATTTAAAAAAGCCTACCATTCCCATGCTGAAGAAGATTAGCGATGCGTTAAACATTCCTATAACCTATCTTTTAATTGAAACGGCGGATATCGTTACTGGGGAGAAATTAAAGCTGGTCAGGGAAGGAAGAAACCTTACCATTGAAGAACTGGCAGAAATCAGTGAAGTACCCGCCGAAAGTATCAGGCGGTTTGAGGAGGGGACTGCCCAGCCCACCCTGGAGCAATTGGAAAAGCTTTCGGAAGCACTCAATGTAACTATACGTTATTTCCTGGAACGTTCTACGGGAAGAAGTACAACTCTCGGAGAACGGGTGAGGGCGGCACGGAAAAAGCAGGGCATGTCCATAACTGTTTTGGCTGAGAGAGCGGGAGTATCTCCCGGACTTATAAGTCAAATTGAAAATAATCAAACCCTTCCGCCGCTGGATACATTAGAAAAAATCGCCAGAGCCCTAAATACTTCGGTATACTATTTTCTGCTGGAGCAAGAAGATGTTGCCGACCTGTTAAGCTCTTTAAATCGCGATTTAATTGAATTGCTGGGTGATCCGAGAGTTCAGGCTGTTTTACGGACTATAAGAGATTTTGACACCAATGAACTGCAGTACATTTTGAACTATATCCAGTTTTTCAAAAAACACCGTAGTCTGTTGTCTTAAATCGAGAGAAATTATTAAGAGTTATTAAGCATATTGCATATAGTCAAAGCAGTTAATAATATACAAAAAAAGAAATTATTCCTAAATTTAATAACACAAAATCAGTCTTTACTTTCAAAAAAATGTAGTTTAATTAATTTTTATTTTCGGAGAAAAAAAATTTAACCGTTTAACCCTTCATTTTTACCATTTAACACCTTTTTTTAGCATTTTAGCCGGAAAATGTTGTAAATAACTTAGTTTTGACTTACTATAAAAACGAAAACCCCGATTATGAATGTTATGAGCCGTAAGGCTCAGATAATTTTTACTGAAATATTAGTAATAGATAAAAAAGGATAAACCAATGGTTAAATGAAGTAGATGAACTGGTAACTTGTACCGAAAAATAAATACTGGGTTAAAAAACACGATTTAAAGTTGACAGAATTTTAAAAAAAAATATAGGAGGTGTTAAAGTGGTGTAGAAGTAGACTAAGAGGAAGTTTATTTCTTATTGATAGAAGGGAGGCTCTACAATGAATAGCAGAGAAAGATTTATGGCGGCATTAGAAGGTTTACCTGTGGATAGGTTACCTGTTGTTAGCGTCTGTCAACATGCCACCTATGACCAGATGGAAAAATTGGATACATACTGGCCTGAAGCCAACCGTAAGGCAGAGGACATGGCCAGACTGGCTTCAGGAGCTTTTTCAATTTTGGGTTTTGATGCAGTGAGGGTTCCTTTTTGCCAGACTCATGAATTAGAAGCTCTAGGGGCTCAGTTGAAGAAAATGGATAATAAGAATCTGCCTAGTGTGGATGTGCATCCTTATAAAATCGGTGACGAAGCAGAATTTCCTGATGATTTTCTTTCGAGAGGAAGAATTCCAGAACTGATTAAGGCAGTGAGTATTTTAAAGGAAGAATTAGGTGAGAAGGTTATTGTTATAGGCGGTATTATTGGGCCGTTTTCTATTGCTGCTTCTCTGGTGGGAATAACCGATATGATAAAAGCTGCGTGGAAAAAACCAGAGTCCGTGCGGCAGTATATAGAGATAGGGGAGAGGGCCGGTACCACCCTAGCCAAGGCGATGATAGAAGCCGGTGCAGACATAATCGTTGTTGAGGATATGATGGCTTCTCTTGATATTGTCAGTCCTAAAATATATCGGGAACTGTGTTTCCCGTACGAAAAGAAACAAGTGGAGCAACTAAATGTTCCGGTAATTATCCATATTTGTGGTAAACTGGACAAAATTATTGTAGATGTAGCCAAAACCGGTTGTGCAGCCATAAGTGTTGAACCTGTGGTCAACGTTGAGGAAGCGCTCGAGAAATTTAAGGCAGAGGGGTTAAGCGCACCGTTGATTGGAGCAGTCCACCCTGTGGAATCACTGTTCCTAGGAAATCCGGAAAAAGTGAAACAGGAAACACTCGACTATATTAAAAAGGGCGTGTCCATGATTTCTCCCGGCTGTGCGGTGCCTCCTGGAACGAAGATTGAAAATCTCAAAGCCATGGTTGAAGCTGTAAATGAGGCGGCTAATATTACACAATAATTACAGAATAGAAAATGAGGTCTGGCTGATTTTGTCGCGGTAAAAATTTCGGCGGATGGATATTGTTTCTTCGGTTATAGGGTGGGTATTGCTTCTTCGGTTATTTTGTCAAGATAAAATACAACACCGATGAGGTACCCACCTTTTAGTTATTTAGGTTTTGGGCACTGAGAAGTTGGCAGCGTAAGCCTAAAATTAGGTGTGGATTATTGTGTCTACGGTGTTTTGAGAAAAGCCGCGTAGAAAATAACTGAGGTGATCCTGAAGTGGATCGCGGACTGGAACGGATTTACAAATCTTGGGCAAAATTTATGAGCACACGGGAGATTGAGCCCTACGTCGTGAGACCCGTTATTGCTAATTCATGGCACCGCTGTTTTCTGATGCAAGTAGATCCTATGAAACCGCTCTCAGATCTTCAACTTTTAGGTGACCAGCAGATTAGAAAGCGGGTTGAGCGGCGTCAGGAACTAATAGATGCAGCCGTTCCCTTCATGAAACACTTGTATAATTTTGTCAAGGGCTCAGATACTTTTGTGTGTCTCGCTGATGACCAAGGAGTTATATTGGAAGCGCTGAAAGATCAGGTAGTCAGCCACCGTACAAAACATTTGTGTTATGAAGTAGGAGCCGACTGGAGCGAGGCAATAGCTGGTACGAACGCTATTGGAACTGCCCTGTTTGAAGGAAAACCCATCCAGGTGACGGCTTCGGAGCACTACTGCCAGGTTTTACATTCCCTTACCGGGTCGGCGGCCCCTATATTTTACCCAAATGGTGGGCTGGCGGGTATTCTGTGTATTATGGGGTTACACCAGCATGTATATCCCCATACTCTAGGAATGGTTGTCGCGGCTGTTAAGGCCATAGAGAATGAACTTGCCTATCGAAAGACTTCGAAGGACCTTCTTGTAGCTTACGATAAGACAAAGACAGTTATTGAAACAATGAGCGAAGGCCTTATTTCTATTGAACAGAACCAGATTATTACCCATTTAAATTCCGAGGCAGCCAAGATTTTGGGGGTGAAAAAGGATAATTGTATCGGCAAGCACGCTGCCGAAATTTTTGGGCCTAACTTCCCCCTATTGGATGTGTTGAAAACTGGTGAAGAATACACTGATAGAGAGATTCTTTTCGATAGTCCGACAGGTCCGGTAAGGTTTACAAGTACTGCCAGGCTTATTAGAGACTCTTCGGGAAACGTCCGGGGAATGATAGCTACTATGCGGAAACCGAATATTGTACACCAGCTAGTTAATCGGTTTGGGGGGGCACAGGCTACCTTCACTTTTGATGACATTATTGGTAATGAACCCTGTATAGTGAGTCTGATCCAGAAAGCTAAAAGGGTAGCCCGAAGTGGTTCGACCATTTTGCTGCAGGGGGAAAGTGGAACCGGAAAGGAAATGTTTGCTCAGGCCATTCATAACGCCAGTGGCAGGCGTTACGGTCCATTTGTAGTCATTAACTGCGGGGCGATTCCCCGGGAGCTGGTAGAGAGTGAACTTTTCGGGTACGAAGATGGCGCTTTTACAGGTGCCAAAAAAGGTGGGCGTCCGGGCAAATTTGAGTTGGCGAACGGTGGTACTATATTTTTGGACGAGATAGGCGATATGCCGTTAGAAATTCAGGCTGCGTTGCTCAGGGTTTTGCAGGAAAAGCAGATTACCAGAATTGGGGGACAAAAGCCTGTTAAGGTAAACACCAGGGTTATAGCAGCTACAAACAAGAATCTCGCAGAAGAGGTGGATAAAGGGAATTTCAGACTAGACCTTTATTACAGGTTGAATGTAATCACCCTTCACATTCCTCCCCTTAGGGAAAGGGCTAATGACATTCCCCGTTTAACTCGGTATTTTGTGGAAAAAATCAGCCGACGTTTGGGAATCAAAGCGCCTAAGATTGATCCAGAGGTCTTTACATACCTTCAAAATTACGACTGGCCGGGAAATGTACGGGAATTAGAAAATGTTATCGAACAAGCTCTTCATGTTTTGGAAGGTGAGGTTTTTCATCATGAAAACCTACCACAAAGGATACTCTCCGGGAGTGGGAGGAAGGCCTTTTTAAGAAAAAAAGGCTTGAGCAAAATCAAAGAGGTGGAAGCCAAATTGGTCAAAGATACTCTAGAGGCGCACAAATGGAACATAACCAAGGCCGCAGAAGCCTTGGGGATAGGACGCAACACACTATACCGAAAGATTAAGCAGTACAACCTTGCGGGAGAAAAGTAGATTGTCAGCGTACAGCGGGTAACCCTCCCAAGCATAAAAAATGAGCATAAAATCGCCAACAAGCGCTAGGGGGGCGAACATGAGAATTAAGGACTTTTCCAACATCTTCGTTCGCTACGATTTGATCAACGAGAGTCCCTACTATAACGTTGGTAGAAGAAAAATGTCCGCAGACCCCGAGCTACAAAAGGTTATAGATTGTGTGATTCTCGGAGATATCGAGAACATTGAGAACGTCGTTCGTGAAGCATTAGCTATTAGGGAGCCGGTAGAGGTAATGTATAAGGGGCTCCTGGAGGGGATGCGGGAAGTTAGAAGACTCTGGGATGAAGGTGTATATTATTTGCCCCAAACCATTTTGGCTTCCGATGCTATGTTAATGGGCCTAACAATGTGTGAGGAGAAACTGGGGCACCCCATTGAAAAGAGGGGAATCGCTATCACTCATACCGCGGAAGGGGATATACATGACCTCGGACAGAAGATTGTTAATGTGCTCCTGCGTTCGGTGGGTTTTGAGGTTATCGATTTAGGGAAGGATGTTCCCGTCGAAGAAGTGGTGGCTGCTGTTAAAAAATATAGGCCTCATATTTTATGCGGAACAGCTCACCTCAGTACGACTATGAAGGCTTTAATGCAGATTTCGCAGCGTTTGCGGAAAGAGGGAATAGAATTGCCTTTTGCCTGTGGAGGAGGGGGTGGAGTAACATTGTCTTATATTACTAGTTTTGCCATGGGTATTTATGGTCATGATGCTTCATTAGCTCCCAAAATTGCCGATGATGCCGTAAGCGGAATGAGTTGGAAGGAATTGAGAGAAAAATATAATGGGAATTAATGGATTTAAAACAGTGATAAATTATGTTAATTATGTTCATGTTGAGTTCTATTATGCCACATATGGAACAGTTCCATTTTGGAACAGTGATTTTTCAATATTTCCCGGCAGATTGTTCCGATTCGGAACGGCGCATAAAAGGAATTGTGGGTTAAAAAGATATTCTATAAATATTCAAAAAATACAGATTATACAGATTTTAAGCCTTGCACCGCTGTATTTTAAACCTTAAAAATTTACTTCCGTGATTTGGCATGGAGCTTGCTTATTTTCCAACGCAGAGTTTTAAAATTTGGCAGGGAAGGAGGGGATATGAGGGCCCAGGTGAAACGGTTTTATAAAAAGAGGGGCGTTTAACAAAAAATGTTGAAAAACAAAAACAAAGGAGGTTAGACAAATGCCCAAATTTGACAAGATGGCTTACGCAAGCGCTGACGAAATGATTTTTGGGCAGGCTAAAAGCCCTGTGAAGTACGGACGTGATTTTACGGTTGGGGGTGGGTACGTATTCCCTGAGCTTGTACCTCATCCTCGGCCGGGAACTGAGGCTACCAAAAAGTCATTAATGAAAGAATATGAGAAAATGGTTACCGACGTTCTTGATCGCTGCGTCGCCATTGGCATCCCGGGCATTCAGGTGGAATTGGAGCATGTTTATCAAATGACCAAGAACCCCGATTGGGGTGGCGAAATTGCTGCCCAGACCAAGCACTTGATGGAGGAGTACTATCGGAAGTTTGGTTTGAGGAGTGCGATTAGAGCTACGATTGCTGACTACCGGAAGCCTGACGAGGAAGACATCCGGAGCAGCGTTGCCCTGGAGACTATACTTAAAGCGTTTGAAGAAAGTGCGGTTGGTGGGGCTGATAACCTATCTATCGAGTCGGTAGGTGGTAAAGAAATTTCTGATTATTGTATTGTCCGCCAAGACATTAGGGGTGTATTGTTCGGCATTGGAGTACTGGGCAGCAGGGACATGGAGTTCATGTGGAAAAAGATTGTTGAAATTGCCCAAAAGCACGGTGCTACGCCTGGCGGAGACACCAACTGCGCGCAGGCCAATGTTGCAATGTTTATGGCCGGTGGTTATCAGGATCGTTCTGTACCGCACACTTTTGCTGCACTAACTCGGGCTATTGCTGCCGCTCGTTCTCTGGTTGCCTATGAACAAGGAGCGAAAGGCCCCAGCAAAGACTGCGGATATGAAGACGTGATTGTCAAAGCGATTACAGGAATTCCGATCGCTATGGAAGGAAAGGCATCAGCCTGTGCCCATAGTGACCTAGTTGGTAACTTAATTGCTGCTTGTTGTGACCTGTGGAGCAATGAAGCTGTTGAGTATCACGATATGTTTGGCGGCACCACGAGCGCGGTTTTTACTGAGATTTTAGGGTATGATGTGGCCTTGATGAACACTTCTATCGAACTTGGTACTGCCAAGCAACTGCAAGAAATGATGGTTTACTCCGACAAATACCGTGATATGCACGGTTTCATCCTTAGCCCGGAAAACGCTTACGAGATCGGTAAAGCTATTGTAGAAAACAATACCTCTTACTATTCTCGTGCAAAGGCTGCGGCCTTGAAGGCTGGCGAACTCATGATGAACGATAGCCAGTTGAAGATGTCCAAATTTGAAAGAGAGTCGCTACAGAATGCTCTGAGAATCCTTGATGGTTTGCCGGACAAGGAAGAAGATTTTATCAGTGAGTGCATCGATATTTATAAGAAACTGGTGCCTGGATTCAATCCTGCTAACTATGGTCTGTAATCGTCACCTTTAAGTAAGTTTGTGTAAAAAATAATGAAGGAGGGGAAACCATGGCGGCGGTGGCCAACTTTGATAATATTTTTGTTAGATATGACCTCGTTGGTGAGGTTGAAGCCAAGGGAGCCAGAGTAGCCAGCAAAAACCCTGCTCTTCAGCGAGTGATGCAGTGTGTTGTAGAAGGAGACACCGATAACATAGTGGATGCTGTAAACGAAGCTCTGAAAGTAGCCGATCCCTTGGAGGTTATTAATGAGGCTCTGGTCAAGGGTATGAATGAGGTCAGCAGATTATGGGACGAGGGAGAATATTACCTTCCTCAGGCTATCATCGCTTCCGATGCCATGCTGATGGGGCTTGAAATTTGTGAGAAAAAGATGGGTCAGTCCCTTGAGAAGAAAGGCGTGGTCATTACGCACACAGCAGAGGGTGATATCCATGACCTTGGTCAAAAAATCGTCAACGCTCTACTGCGGGCCAATGGTTATGAGGTTATTGATCTCGGTAAAGACGTACCAGTTGATGAGGTAGTAGCTGCGGTTAAGAAATATAAGCCGGTTATGCTTACTGGAACAGCATTGATGACTACAACTATGACTGCCTTTGAGCGTATTTCCAACCGCCTCCGCAAGGAGGGAATTGAGCTGCCTTTTGTCTGTGGGGGAGGAGCGGTTTCATTAGAGTATGTAAGTGGATTTGATCTTGGAATATGGGGTAAGGACGCCTCTCAGGCTCCAGGTATGGCTCAAGATGCCGTGAATGGTTTAAGCTGGCAGCAAATGAGGGAGAAGTGGAACGCTTAATTGACGCCTAATTAACTGAAACGTTATTTGGAGGAATGGTTTCTATGCTGGTCGAGGTCGTTAACGGGCTGCTTGGTTCAGGCAAAACCACTTACTTACTCAACAGGATGGAGCAACTGGCTCCGAAACAACGGGTGGTCGTGCTGGTAAATGAATTTGGAAAAGTAGGAATAGATGGCGACCTGCTAGGGGGAAGGGATACAGAGGTAGTGGAATTACCAAACGGGTGCATTTGTTGTACCTTGAACGCTGATCTGCGCAATCAGGTAAAGTACATAGCAGAGAATTACGCGCCTGATTGGTTGCTAGTGGAACCGACTGGAGTTGCTACCATCAAGAACCTTTTGGGGATTTTTAGCAGCCTCAGTTTAGAAAAATATATAGACGATATCAAGGTGACCATAATACTTGACGCAGAGATGTTTGAAGACATTATGCAAGCCAACAGGCAGTTTGTAATTAACCAAATAGTAGCAGCTCAAAAAATTGTCATTAATAAGTGTGACCTCGTCAGCAGTAGAGAAGCTGAGAAAATTAGAGAAGAAGTAAGAAAAATAAATGGAAGGGCGCGGGTGTCACTTGCGGTTTTTGGCAGGGAAATAGACTATGGGGACGGATTGAGCGGTACCGCTCAGGATAACTCTGCCATGGATAGTGGCACCCGTCTCCCTCAAGATGAGGTGTTGATCAAAGGATATCAGGAATTCAGTAAAAAGTTTACAGGAAAATGCTCGCGTTCCAGGCTACGTGAGTTTTTTGAAGAACTTAAGATAAAAAGGCTGGGCGACATTGACAGAGCCAAGGGAATATTTTATACCGATAAAGGTCAATGGATCAGGATGGATTTGGCAGGTCGCGGAATTAATGAGGAAATTTTAAGTAGAAGTTTCGAGTTTAACAAGGTAGTGGTCATTGGGACCAACCTAGATACTGAGCAACTGGAGAAACAATTGATTAAGTGTCTAACGGAACAGGAATAGGGGGCATCTGAGTAAATCATGGGCAATGTCGGAATCGCTTTCGATTTAGGTACAAGTGGTTTTCGTGGGCAGGCGATAAACCTGTCGGATTTTACAATAATCGGAACTGTGCTTACGGCAAGACATCCTCTTCCCGGGGCAAATGTGATGGATCACTTAAGTTTTGCTATAGAAGCGGGTATAGAACGGGCTCATAATATTGTAATTGATGCTATTAATCAGATGATTGAAAAATTTAACGTCCCGGTGGAAGATATAACGGCGATTGCAGTTTGCGGAAATCCAATACAGCTTTCCATCTTTGAGTGTATTGAAATCAGGGACTTGGCCTACGCGGGTGAAAGAAAAAAGAAACTGTTGGGGATAGTACCCCCGAACCGCGATGCGAAGGTGAAGAAGGGAAGCGATATTCCTGGGCTGAAAGTACATAAGAGGGTCAAGGTCTACATTCCGTCTGCAGTTAAACATGAGATCGGTGCAGATGCTCTGGCTATGATGGTACAGTCCGGCATGCTCGAAAGGGATGAAATAGCCTTAGCTACGGATTATGGTACAAATGCTGAGATGGCCCTAAAAGTTGGCGATAAGATTATCACGGGATCATGTGCTGCTGGTCCCGCCTTGGAGGGACAGCATATTGAATACGGCATGTTAGCTGCGCCGGGCGCAATTCATGACGTCTCTCCCGATAAAGTGGGGTACAGGTGCTTCATTCTAGACGATGAAATGGTGAGTGTCCCAGGACCAGTGGTGGATCTAACCCAGAGTCGCGAACTAGAGAAAGGAGAGTATGAAGTCAGGGGGATTACTGGTACAGGTGTCATTTCACTTGTTTATGAGGGCATGAGTGCAAGATTGATCAGCATTCCGGAGATACAGACCCCAGACAAGCAACTTCATTTAGGTAGTAGGGTTAGATTTACAGAGCATGACATTATAGAAGCTGGAAAGGCTATTGGCGCAATCAGGGCCGGTTATATCACACTAGCCAAGGAAGCGGGAATAAGTTTAGAGGACATCACTACCGCTTACATGGCAGGAGCTTCTGGTACGTATGTCAATGCCTGGAAAGCGCTTCAAATCGGCCTTTTGCCGCCTGCTGTAAAAAAAGTTTACCAGATAGGCAATACGTCCCTAGCGATGGCCCGGGAAATTGTATGTAACCCCGAGAAACTCTGGGAACTTCAGGCGCTGGCTCAGAAGTTGCGAGCCACCCATTGTATGTTCGGAGATTCTGAGGTCTTTGAAAAGGCCTACCTTTTAGAATTGTCACTTTGGGGAGAGGGAATGCCGTGGAAACAGTACCATAGATTTGCTAAGATGTACCAACTTCCAGTCCTCCCAGAAACAGAGAAAAATCCCGTGATCAAACGAATTTATCCGAGGGACATCCCTGATGTTGGCTGCCAGGGGATAACATACGTTACACAGGTAGGTTATCCGAGGGTTCTTAATTTTGAGAACTGCACCCAGTGCGGACTGTGCGTCGAAAAGTGTCCGGAAAGAGCATTATCCTTGCTGAATAGCGGAAGTCTTATGATCAGAACTGATCGTTGCAATGGCACGGCTTGCAAGAAATGTGAAATGAACTGCCCGGAAAAGGCTTTCAAACTCAATTTGATGTAGTAAATGATATTGATTTGATTCTTTGGTTGAAAGTAGATAGTTCTTTAATTTAATAGATGCTCTTTGTTGAAATAGGAGGACCAGGTGAAACTTAAGAAGAAAAAGAAGGGATTAAATGGATGTCCGAAATCCAGTATCCAGACTATTTTCAAGTTCGGAATAAATAGCGAACAAATTACGAGTCTTTCCTTTACCGCTGTAAGCAACAACTTTGAGCTGGCCATTGCAGTGGCAGTAGCGGTATCTGGCATAACTTCCGGGCAAGCATCTGCTGCGGTCATCGGTCCATTAATTCAGGTCCCGGTGCTGATCAGTTTTGTCAATGTAATAGAGAAAAATATTTTGTATGTAAGAGTGAGTCTGTGTAGGCCTATTTTTAGCTGACAGAAGATAACGGGCCTTGCGAAGACAGGAAGTTTCGAGTAAAAATAAAACATATTTTATAGACAGAAGATTAAGAATAATATCTTAACAAAAATACCCGTTTAAACCCGTATTTATACCTTTTAACATTAACTTTTTTCCACTCAACCAATTTTTATTGGAATTTGGAAACCGCTGGTATATAATATTCTTAAACCTAAAGCGAGGGTAAATTTTTTTAAATAAAGTTTAATAATAGATAATAATTTTTAAACCAAGGTTCATTTTGGGAGGTGAGGTTTAGTGGATATATAATAATTTAGTTTATCACTGACAAGATTTAAGCAGATTATAACATTTTATAATAACAGAGGAGGTATTCTAGCATGGTCAGTCCGGAAAAGGAAAAGGAGATTTTGGAGAGACTTAAGCAGGGCGTAATAGAATTTGACGAAGAAGCGGTGCGTCAAGCGGCTGAGGAAGCATTGGAGTTGGGCATAGATGCCCATAAAGCAATTTTTGATGGTTTGGTACCGGGAATGGAACGCGTGGGACAACTTTATGAAGAGCAGGAATATTTTGTTCCGGAGCTTCTTATGTGTGCTGATGCTATGTACGCAGGATTGGAAATTTTGAAGCCCCATTTGAAAACTAAAGATACAGGAGTTAAGGGACAGGTAATCATGGGTGTAGTACAAGGAGATGTTCACGACATTGGGAAGAACATTGTGAAGATGATGTTTGAAGCGTCAGGATTTACCATTCATGATTTGGGTCGAGATGTGCCTTTAGAAAAGTTTGTGGAAGAACAGCTGAAGACAGATTCTGACCTCGTGTGTCTTTCGGCTATGATGACTACCACCATGGTAGGGATGCCGGAAGTAATTAAGATGATTAAAGAGAAAAATCCCAAAGCCAAGATTATGATCGGGGGAGCTCCTGTAAATGAAGAATTGGCACAAAAGTGGGGAGCCGATGGCTATGCGCCGGATGCCAATAACGCGTTAAAAGATGCTATAGCCATGATTAGCTCCCTCAGAGATTTACAAAAAACATCATAGAAATAGTAAAGAAATAGTAAAGTAAAAATAATTTTACTATAAAAAATTACTTCTGTCCAGGTAATTAACTACTTGAAAAAGTGGTTTGGACTCCGGAAGTTAAGGAGGATTTACAGGATGGAACATACTGTGATTTTTCAACCGTCGGGGCGACGGGGGAAGGTAGAGGA
The DNA here is from genome assembly GCF_002207765.1 of Calderihabitans maritimus. Taxonomy (NCBI): domain Bacteria; kingdom Bacillati; phylum Bacillota; class Clostridia; order Neomoorellales; family Calderihabitantaceae; genus Calderihabitans; species Calderihabitans maritimus. Next base: position 17,676 of record NZ_BDGJ01000004.1, on the reverse strand, counting down.
AGGGAAAACTCTATTACAGGCTTCTCACGAGTTGGGAGTAGATATTGAGGCTGTCTGTGGAGCAGCCAAAGTTTGCGGCAAATGCAAGGTCAAGATCGAGGAAGGATATTTTGAAAAATTTGCTATTGATTCCCGCATGTCCAACCTGTCGCCACTTACGGAAGAAGAAAAAGATTTTCTTACGCAGGAGGAAATTAATAACAGTTACCGGTTGGCATGCGCAGCGGAGATTAAAGGAGATGTCTTAGTTTTCGTGCCGGAGGAAAGCAGGGGAGCCCAGCAGGTAGTACTGGAGACGGGTAAAGAACGGGTCTTCAACCTGAATCCGGCAGTTAAAAAATATTATGTAGAATTATCGCCGGCTACGCTAGAGGATCACCGGGGAGATTTTGAGCGGTTAAGGGAAGCCCTACATGAGAAATATGAGCTACCTCAAAACTTGCGGATCGATTATTTTGTTTTAACCAAACTGCCCATAATCTTACGGGAAGGCGATTGGAAAGTTACGGCTACCGTTTGGAACGACCAAGAAATAATTATGGTCGAGCCGGGACTTGCTGAAGGCAATTATGGCGTAGCCATTGACATCGGGACAACCACTGTTGCTGCCTACTTGATGGATCTTAACAGTGGCCAGCAGCTGAGCAAAAAGTCTATGATGAATCCTCAAGTGCGGTACGGAGAGGACGTTCTATCCCGCATTACCTATTCCATGATGAATGAAGGTGGATTGCAGAGAATGCATGAAGCCATTATTGACGGGATAAACACTCTGATAGCCAAGATGGCAGAAGATGTAAATATTTCCATGGAACAGGTTCAGGAAGTGGTTCTAGTATTCAATACGGCTATGCATCACATTGCCTTGAATATCGAACCCAAATTTATGGGGCGTTCACCCTTTGCTCCGGCAGTAAAGGAGTCTCTGGATATTAAAGCCCGGGACCTCGGGATCAAGATTAATCCCTGCGGTAACATTCATGTACTGCCTATCGAAGCCGGATTCGTGGGTGCAGACAATATGGGAGTTATGATTGCTGAAGAACCTTACAAACAAGACAAAGAAATTCGCATGATAATCGATATCGGAACTAACGGCGAGATTGACCTGGGCAACAGTAAGAAAATGCTTTGTACTTCCTGTGCTACCGGACCGGCACTGGAGGGTGCGCAAATCAAGTTCGGTATGAGGGCTGCCCCCGGTGCTATTGAAAAAGTTAGAATTGATCCTGAAACGCTGGAACCCCGGTATAAAGTCATTGGGAAGGAAGAGTGGTACCCCGATATCAAGAAGACCGATGCGAAGGGACTTTGTGGGTCCGGGATTATTGATGTGATAGCCGAAATGTTTACGGCCGGTATTATCAATAAAAGTGGCAGGTTTAACAAAAACCTGAATACTCCCAGGATACGCCGGGGCGAAGACGGGAAATATGAGTACGTTCTGGCATGGGCTGAAGAGACGTCAATTGGAAAAGATATCGTGGTCACCCAAGCCGACGTGCGGGCGGTACAGTTAGCCAAGGCTGCCCTGTACGTAGGCGGGAAATACTTGATGGAGAAGCTCGGTGTGGATAAGGTGGACAGCGTGACCCTGGCGGGAGCATTCGGCAGCTATATCGACACCAAACGGGCTATGATTTTAGGCATGTTCCCGGATTGCCCTCTGGATAAAGTGGTGGCGGTAGGTAACGCTGCAGGAGACGGGGCCCAAATTGCTTTGCTCGACAAAGATAAAAGAGTGGAAGCTAACAAAGTAGCTCGAGAAGTGGAGTTTGTAGAAACGGCTATCGAGGAGGATTTTCAGCAAAGATTTGCCGAGGCTATGCCAATACCGCACGGTAAAGATGAGTTTCCACATTTACAAGAAATCTTAAAAGAGGTAGAGGAAAGAACCAAAAAGAAAGCTGGGTAGAAGAATTATTTGCCAAAGTTTCCTGAACTAAGCTCTAAATCCTCGGTAGATAATTTTAACTTTAATGAGGTGATAAAATGTTCAATTTTAAAACTCCTCAAAGAGTTTGTTCCATAGGAAACATTAGGATAGGAGGACAACCTGGAGAAAATCCACCTTTATTGATTTCATCGATGTTTCATAATGGAGATAAAATACTTGAAAGTCGTAAGGAGAGAAAATTTAATAAAAAGAAAGCAACTGATTACGTTAAACGACAGGAAGAACTTTCGGAATTGTCAGGTATACCGGCCATAGTGGCCATGGTTGCAACCAGTGCAGATGAAATGAAAGCCTATGTAGATTTTTTTACCAGTATTAGCGATAAACCTTTTGGAATTGACATGTGGGTTCAGAAAGCGCGTCTGGAAGCCATGCGCTATATAGCAGAATTGGGACTTCAGGACCGGGTGCTGTACAACAGCATCACACCTTGGGATAAAGACATTCCTGGCCAGATCCAGGAGCTTAAGGACATGGGAGTTAAGCATGTGGTTGTTCAAGTCTTTGACGAGGGGGACCAGACACCGGCCGGACGGGTCAAATCATTCCGCAAAATGATGGAAATGATCGGGGAGGATACTTTTGAGACCATCTTAATAGATACTTCAGTAATGAATCTGCCGGCTATAGGGTTTTCGGCCTTAGCATGTAAAATGTTAAAAGAAGAGTTCGGCTGGCCGGCAGGAGTGGCAGCCTCCAACGGAACCTGGATGTGGAAACAAGCACGAGAAATATTTGGAAGCGATGGGTTTAAGGCAATGGACGGCGCAGGTCAGGCGGTCGGGGCTCTCCTATGGAGCGACTTTATGTTTACCGGACCTATTGTCGCCATGCCCAGGATAGTACCGGCAGTGACGAGCGCAAGTTTAATTTTAAGCACCCTGGCTTATCAAGAAAGGAAGGAATTACCGAGCAACCCGAATCATCCTTTGTATAAGTTTTTCAACGATTTTGCCGATAAACTGCGCGGTAGCAGCGCTTCTTAAAAAAAATACGGGAGGGAGTTCATTTTGACTGATAAACTTACGCCTAGGGAGAGAGTATTGGGTTTATTAAACGGTGAGGATGTTGATAGAATTGCCTGTTTCAGCGGCATGGGAAATGTTACGACTGCAGGTTTTGAAGGTCTCGGGTATCACTTTCCCGAGCTGCACGGCGATGCTAAGAAAATGGCTCAGGCAGCAGCTACTTCATACCAGCTTTTTGGTTATGAATGCGCGGTAGTTCCTTTTGATTTATGTGTAGAAGCAGAAGCCTTAGGCTGCGTGATGAATCCTTATGCCGACGTGAAACAGCTTTTATATCCGACCATCAAAGAAAAGATTGTTCATTCGGAAGAGGAAATGACAACATTCCCTATTCCCGACAGGGTGACGGAAGAGGGAAGGGTACCGGTAGTAGCGGAGGCAATCCGCCTTTTGAAACAAGATTTAGGCAAAGAAGTGGCTATCGGAACTTATATTTTGGGTCCTTTCACTTTGGCGGGACAGTTGATGGATTTGAACGATCTGTTCAAGCTTTGTTTTAAGAAACAGGATTTAGTGAATCAGATGCTAGAGCGGTTGACGGATGTTTTGATTGCTATTGCTCAAGAATACATAAAGGCTGGAGCCGACTATATCTGTGTGCGGGAGATGGGTGCTACTACGGATGTGCTTAGTCCTAGAGCATTCAAGGCTGTTATCTATCCCCATCTGAAGAAGATATTCGACAATCTTAGTTGTCCCCATGTTTTGCACATCTGCGGGGGAACCAATAAGATCATGGACATCATGAAAGAAACTGGTGCGGGAGCCCTTAGTGTTGAACAGAAAAATGACCTGCTGGCAAGTCGAGAAGTTATTGGGCCGGAAACTTTGCTCTTTGGCAACATTGACGCTTATAATGTACTGGTCAACGGGAAGCCTGAAGATGTTGAAGCCGCTGTGCTGAAGAGCATCGAAGGGACGGTTGATGCCGTATGGCCCAGTTGTGACATCTGGCCTACCGCGCCTATTGAAAATTTAAAAACTATGGTTGAGACGGTTAAAAAATATGGGGCGTCCAAATGGGCGCGGAAGAAAGCTGTAAGTTAATGGAGCTCAGCGGGGAACGGTGGGGAAATGGTTTTTACATGCCATTTCCCCACGTCAATCTTTTGGGTTAAATTCGTCAGTTTCTACTACGTGCAGTCAGTGCTCCGTTGGAACGTTCAAGAGATGGTACGGATAAACATTTTGCGAATTTATGCGATAGGTGTATGTGATCCGGGGAAGGGAGAAAGAGCATGGAACCTGCACGGATAAACAAACAAAAAGCTCTGTTATTAGAGGGAGAGTTTCTCAAACAGAAAATAAGGGAATGGGGGGCAACTCTGGTTGGATTTGGTGACGTGAGTGTGGGATTGGCCCCGGAGCTGAAGCATATGCCGGTAGCTGTGAGTATTGGTATTGAACATCCAAGAGGAGACATGAGCTCTAAGGAAGAATTATACAATAGCTACTTTCCAGAAATTGATAGATTGCTGGAACAGATAGCCAATCAAACAGTCAAATTCTTACGCTTTTTAGGTTGCCGGAGTCTGGCTATTCCCCCGGACTCGCACCGTCCGGATCGGCGATTTGTGGCCAGACTTTTTAGGCTGTTTTCCCATAAGACGGCGGTGACCTGTTCGGGTTTGGGTTGGATAGGTAAGAACGGGCTAGTTGTTACTCCGGAATACGGGCCGCGGGTGAGTTGGGCGACTGTACTTACTGATGCTCCTCTGGCTACCAGTGTAAAGCCGTATGTCTTCGGGAAGTGCGGGAAATGCAGGTGTTGCGTTGAAGCTTGCCCGGCCAAAGCCATTAAAGATCGCCAATGGGTTAGACCGGAAATCAACGTTCCTGTAATCGATACGGAAGCATGCCGTCAACAGCTGGAAAAAAATTATCTTCTCTATGGCCGTTATATTTGCGGCAGGTGTATCGCAGCTTGCCCCATAGGGCGTGAACAGAAGGCAGAGGAAGATTGAATTAGGGAGGAGTTGCCTGATGCGGGTGGTGATTGTAGGTGGCAGTAGTTCGGCGGCAGTGGCTGCCCGCACTATTGTGCAGTATCGGCCGGGAACCAGAGTGGATGTTTTTACTAAGAGGGAAGTGGCAGGGTATCGGCCGTGCGAAATTACCTATGTTTTAAGTGGGGAAATTCCCGACTTTGAAAATATTATCCAGTTTGACGCCAAAGCGCTGGAACAAAATAATATTTTTTATCACTTCCGAACGGAGGTCACCCATATTGATCCGGATAGAAAAGTGATATTGGCTGGCGGAAAGCAATACGCGTATGATGCTTTAATATTGGCCACCGGTTCAGAACCTACTGTTCCACCGATTCCAGGGAGAGACGGATGTAACGAATTTGTACTGGGAACCGATATTGACTATGCTTTTCGCCTACGAGAAGCTATTCCCCGTTATAATTCGGCGATTATCGTAGGAGCTGGCGCTGTAGGTCTGGAGGTGGCCGAGGCGTTGGTGCAGCGCAATTATGAGAAAGTATATGTAGTAGAGGCCGAGGATCATCTGCTACCTAAAGTGCTGGACAAGGACATGGCCGATATTTTAAGAGAAAAACTTGAGGCGGAAGGAATCACATTTATTTTTGGTGAAATTATTAAAGAGATAGAAACAGTAGAAGGAAAGAAGAAAATAACTTTAGGCAATGGAGAAACAATCGCGGCAGACTTTATAGTATTCTGTACCGGCTTCAAGCCCAGAGTGGAACTGGCAAAACAATGCGGTTTGGAGATTGGAATTACCGGAGGAATTAAGGTTGATCAATATTTGCGTACGAGCAAACCGGATATTTTTGCCATCGGAGATGCAGTAGAAATACGGGATATTATTGGAGACAAACCGGCTTTATGTATGCTGGCGTTAAACGCAGTTCGTACGGGTAAGATAGCGGCCAGAAATGCGGTGCTCGACTATCCTGTTCCGTTTAACGGCACTACTTTCAATTTTATTATGCGGATAGCTGGGCTATATGTGGGGTCGGTTGGATACAACCAGAAAAAAGCGGCAAAAGAATTTGCGCCCCAAGATTTAATAACGGTTTTTCATAAAGGTATAACCAAACCTTTCTACCTGCAGGGCAAACCAATATTCATTAAATTGCTGGCAGATGCTCGCGCGCACAGGCTAGTGGGTGCTCAGATAATTTCGGAAGAAACTATGCCGGGCGATCTCGATAGGTTAGCCTTAAGTATGACTGAACAGGTTCCCATAGAAAGATTGTCTCTGAGTGAAAACTGCTATACTCCTGCCGTCAATTGGCCGTACGGTCCGTTAGCCCAGGCACTTGATCAATTACTATTCCTACTCTATCAAAAAAATGAAAAATGATTATGGTGTGGGTTTTAATTTTATAATATTCTGATATTTTGGGGGTATATGATTGTGCTGACTCCTGAAAAAGAACAGGAACTTCTTCGAAGGTTAAAAGAAGGAGTCATTAACTACGATGAGACGGAAGTAATTGCTGCCAGCCGTGAGGTATTGCAGTTAGGAATGGACGTTCATCGTGCCGTTTTTGATGGATTAGTAGCAGGAATGGAGGAAGTAGGGCGTCTCTATGAGGAACAGATATATTTCATTCCGGAAATGCTGATGTGCGCTGACGCCCTATATGCGGGGCTGGATATATTGCGTCCGCATCTTAGATACCAGGGGGAAACAGCAGTCAAAGGAAAAGTTATTATAGGTGTAGTAAGGGGAGATATTCACGACATCGGGAAAAACTTGGTGCGCATAATGTTCGAGGTGGCGGGATTTGAAGTTGTCGATTTGGGCAGAGATGTATCCCCGGAGCGCTTTGTGGCTGAACTGATGAATACAGACGCGAACCTGATATGTATTTCCGCTATGATGACCACAACTATGACGGAAATGCCGGAGGTTATTAGGCAAGTAAAAGAAAGAAAACCGGAAGCCAAAATAATGGTAGGTGGTGCGCCCTTAACGGAGGAGCTGGCGGCAAAATTTGGGGCAGACGGGTATTCTCCCGACGCCAACAACGCAGTTAAAGATGCTATCAATCTTCTTCGGGTTTTGAAAGAAGTGCAGAGTACAACTGAAAGCTGAAGGCATCACATTTTAAGCATCATTTTGAAATCTTCGGAGGTGATTTAATAGTTGATTGAGGAAAGTTTTTCTCTGTTAAGGGTGAACTCGCTGTCTTGGATAGAATTAGTTGGTGTATACAAAGGTATATACATATTTAAATAAATTCTACAGGAGGAAAATATGACTCGGGTAAAAGTTTACGCTGGAATCTGCGGGTTCACCAGCGTCATCAAAGTACAGCGTGTAGAAAGGCTGACGGTGAGAGTACAGATAATCAGTGCTTGTCCGGCTATGCAGGCTATGAACGCCAGGTTGGGAGAGGTTGACTGTACACGGGGTGTTTTTAGCCGCATAAGAGATTCCTTAATTTATCGCTTGGCCCATGAAGAAGTTAAACACACCGATTGTCCGATGCCGAGTGCTATTCTGAAGGCTATTCAAGTAGAACTTGATGCGGCACTTCCTAAGGATGTAATTTTCCAAATTACCAAAGAGGAAGAGGAAGTGTTTTCCGACCAGAATAATGAATAGGGTATTAAGAGTCAAATGACAGCAGGATTGGGGGTAAGGAAATGGTTTTAGAGAAGGGCTTGGTACAGCTCTATACCGGAGACAGCAAAGGGAAAACAACTGCCGCCTTGGGTTTATCTCTCCGGGCAGTCGGTCACGGTTTCCGAGTATTTATTGTCCAATTTCTGAAAACCGGACAAAATTACGGAGAATTAAAATCGATTGCTCGACTTTATCCTGAGGTGCAGATAAAATCTTTCGGTGCTCCGGGTTTTATTGCCGTCAGGGGAATTCAAGAGGAAGACCGGATTTTGGCCCGGGAGGCCATGGATTTTGTTTGGGATTTAATCAAAAACCCAAGGGCGGAGATCATCATTCTGGATGAAATAACTAATGCTCTTTATTATAATCTCATTGATGTGAAGGAAGTGTTGGAGTTGATCCGCCATAAACCAGAAGGTGTTGAGTTGGTTATGACGGGAAGAAATGCCCCCGAAGAGTTGATTCAGGCGGCAGACCTGGTGACGGAAATGAGAAGTATTAAGCACCCTTATCAAAAAGGTATCGGCAGTCGTCGGGGGATTGAATACTAAGTTTTAAAAAAGCGCCTTGGGCGTTTTCTTTTTTATTTTTTGCGCACTGGTCCGTTGCAAGACTACTCTGGTCGTGGGTTTTTTCTGGCAGATGTGGTAAAATATTTAGGGATTTTAGGGCAGTAAGGAGGAGAACCGGTGTATCTTAAGCGTCTGGAGTTGCAGGGTTTTAAATCCTTTGCCGATAAAGTTCAGTTGGATTTTGGGCCGGGAATTACAGTTATCGTTGGTCCTAACGGAAGCGGAAAGAGTAATATTACGGACGCAGTGCGTTGGGTACTGGGAGAACAAAGCGCCAAGACGCTTCGGGGCTTCAAAATGGAAGACGTTATTTTTGCCGGGAGTGACAAGCGAAAGGCGGTAAGCAGGGCAGAAGTTTCTTTAATCTTTGATAATTCCGACGGGATGCTACCTCTGGATTTTAACGAAGTAGCAGCAACGCGACGTCTTTTTCGTTCAGGAGAAAGCACATATTTAATTAACAAGACTCCATGCCGCTTACGTGATCTTCAGGATTTATTTTTAAATACCGGTTTGGGGAAGGAAGCTTTTTCTATAATTGGGCAGGGAAATGTAACGGAAATTCTGAATTCGCGGCCAGAGGAAAGAAGAGGTTTGATCGAGGAAGCGGCAGGAGTTGTCAAGTACCGTCGGCGTAAAAAGGAAGCCCAGAGAAAACTTGAGGAAACAAGAAACAGTTTAGAAAGAATTAATGATCTTATTCTGGAATTACAATCGCAACTGGAACCGCTTAAAAAACAGGCGGAGAAAGCCTCCGAATATAAGAAACTGGAGAAAGAACTTAAGGAACTGGAACTTGAATTAATCAACTACGAGTTAAGGATGTTACAAGAACAATTGGAAGAGGCGGCAGGAGAGGTTGAAGAATGGAAAAATGCCCTGGCTATGCGGCAGGCCCAGGCGTACCAGGTAAGAGAAGCTGGGGAACGGGCCCGTTCGGAGTTGCAGAAAGTAGACAAGCAGGTAAGTCGTCTTATGGAAGAGGTTTATGAGCTAACAAACGAGACGGAACGGGCAGAAGGTGCGGTGAGCGTTACGCTGGAAAGAATAAAATCGTTGCAAGAAAAGTTATTTAGATTACAAGCGGAGAGAAAAGAATTGGCGAGGAAACTGGAAGATTTGGGGGCCAAGTTTGCCCAGCGGGAGGAGGAACACCGCCACCTGCAGGACCAGATAGCTGCCAAAGAACAGGCGGTCCGAGAGCAGGAAACAGAACTGGCTTCTTTGGAGAGAGAACTAAAGGAGCAGGAAAGCAAGGAGAAACAAGCAAAAGCTGAACTATTTGATCTTCTAAATGAAATTAGTCATGGAAGGAATGAATTTACCCGGCAGGAACAGCAATTACATGGAGCAGTCCAGCGAAGTTTAAGATTGGAAGAGAACTTTAAGAGTCTGAAAGGAAACAAGGAGAAAATTATACAAAAAATTAAGGAATTAGAAGTCCGGCTTAAGGCCTGTAAGGTTGACTTTGGAAACTTAGAGGGAAAACGAAGGGAATTGCTCCGCCAAAGAGAAGAAGAGCAGCAGAAACTGGTGGGGAGACAGGAAAGCCTGAATAAATTAAAGGAAGAAGCCCGCCAGGCATCTTCTCGCCTACAGGTACTGCAAGAAATGGAAAACAGTTATGAAGGATATCAAGGAGGAGTAAGGGCGGTATTGAAAGCATGCCGGGAAAAATCAATTTGTACCGGAATTTATGGCGTAGTGGCCGAAATCTTAAGAGTTCCGACTTCTTACGAAAGGGCGGTGGAAGTTGCCTTAGGCGGTGCGCTGCAGTATATAGTAACTGATACCGCGCGCCATGCTCGGCAAGCTATCGAATTTCTCAAAAGAGAAAAGGCAGGAAGAGCCACTTTCTTACCTTTAGAGGTGATTAAACCCCGGGTTTTACCCCCTGAAGCCCAAAAAGTTTTATCTTGGTCGGGAGTTCTCGGAGCCGCTGCTGATTTGGTACGCTGTGAGGAAAAATTCGCTTCGGTAGTTAAGTATTTACTAGGAGGGGTTTTGGTCACCAGCAATCTCAAGGTGGCTCAAAAGGTGGCCCGGGCGCTCGGATACAACCTTAAAGTAGTCACTTTGGAGGGAGATGTAATAAATCCTGGAGGAAGTTTTACCGGCGGCAGTTACCGGAAGTCAGGGAGCAGTCTACTTGCCCGTTTACGGCAAATCCGGCAGTTAAAAGAGCAACTTAAATATTTAAATGAGGAGATAGAGCGGGAAGAGCAGTTGACTAAAATGCAGCAGGAGAAATTGGTACAGGTTACGGAACAAATTAATCAGGTGGAAGAAGAAATACGGGAGGCACGGTTGGTTATCGCCGGTTTGCAGAGGGATTTGGAGCATTTCAGACAAGAACTGGAAGAGATTAAAGAGAGCGAGGGCGTCTTGGAGGTAGAACTGGAGGAAACCCGGGAAGAGATTAACAGACTCAACTCCGGCAAAAAGGAACTGGAGGCAAAACTTGATCAGTTGAAAGTGAGGGAGAAAAACCTTACGGAAATCATAGACAGGTGCCGGGAAAAAATAGAAAACCTTCAAAGCAAAAAAGAAAAGAAAATAGGAGCTATCACCGAGTTGCGCATTGAACTTGCTTCTTTACGTCAGGAGGAGACCGGATTACAGCATTTTCTTAAAGATTTTTATCAGACTAGGGATGAATATGAAAAGGCTCTTGCTAGACGACAGAAAGAACTTGAGGACACAGAAAATCGCATGGCAGAAGCAACCGAGGAAAGGAGTAAGCTGGAGAATAGGTTGCGGGAATTGAAAAAGGTCAAGAGCCGCAAGGAAGCGGAACTGGAGTTGTTGCGGCAAGAACGGGAAAAATGCGCGGCAGATCTCCAGCGGAAGGAAGAAGAAATCAAAGTAGCGCAAAGACAAATTGACGAGGTCAAGGAAAAACTACACCGGGCAGAAATAAATTATGCTCGCTTAGAAGCGGAGAGGGCGAACAGAGAAAAAACAATCCATGAGCGATTTGGCCTTACTTTGAAAGAAGTACTGACGAAGCCTAGCCGGATTGACGACCCGGATGCGGCATCCAAGAAAGTGGAAAGGTTGAAAAAGAGTATTAAAAGGTTAGGAACCGTGAATATGGCTGCTCTGGAGGATTACCGTCGTCTTAAAGAACGTTATGATTTCTTAAGCCGGCAGAGAAACGATTTGTTCCAGGCGGAAAATTACTTGCAGCAGGTAATTCAGAAGATGGATGCTATTATGAGTAAACGTTTCGAGACTACTTTTGCTGCTGTCAGCCAGGCGTTTTGTGAAATATTCCGCCGTCTTTTCGGCGGGGGAAGAGCGGAACTTCAATTGGCAAATCCTGAAAACCTTTTGGAGACTGGAGTTGAGATTGTCGCCCAGCCTCCGGGTAAAAAATTACAACACTTAAATCTCCTATCGGGTGGCGAAAAAGCCTTAACCGTAATTGCCTTACTGTTTGCCCTTTTACGTGTTAAACCCAGTCCTCTGGTTATTCTTGATGAAATTGACGCTTCTTTAGATGAAAACAATGTAGAGCGTTTTGCGGCTTTACTTAAGGAATTTGCTGACCGTACCCAGTTTATTGTTATCTCGCACCGGCAAGGAACTATGGAAGTGGCTGATGCCTTATACGGGGTGACTATGCAGGAAACCGGCGTTTCTCAACTAATGTCGGTGAGGCTGGGCGAAGCTTCTTCTAGGGCGAGTTAAGGTATTCTTTACCTTCGCATAGAACATCTAACCCCCGGGAAAAATAGACCTAGTTTTCAGTGAATTGCGGGGGGATGAAATTTGAGAATTAAAGGTATCGCTGGTTACATAGTTGATGCTCTTGTTGAGCGTACAAACCAACTGGGCCAGGGAAGAAATGCAGGGGCCATCGGCCTTGTAAATGAAGATGGTTATATCGATCGCTGTACCGAACTAGTTGACGGGGGCTTGACGGGGATTCCCCTGCGCATGCTGTTAGACCAGGTAACTTCGATGAAAAATCGTCCTATAATTGAAGGCTTGGAGCAGCTACCGGCAAATGCGGTATTTCTCATGACGCGACCGGGAAAGACAGGGTTGATAACCGAGGTATCGGGAATCGATTTATTCAATTTACCTATTGTTAATATAGGCGTTAAAGAAGAAGGGATGGCAGGGATAGGTATTATTTACCCGCGGGCAGAGTTTTTTGATCTAGCTACGGAAGCGGAACAAATTGGCCTTTCTACTTTGGCTAGTAAAACCATGGAAGAAGAGAAAGAGGTATTGAGGCGGAGTAATGAATTAAACTTGAGGTTTCTAGAAGTAGGAGAAAAATTACCGGTAGTTAATCTACAGCAGCAGTCTTTTTATCAGAACGGGGGAACCGGAGGCGAGTGGAGTCTTCCTCGTTTGGAGATAAAGAATGTGGACAGAAAACTAGCTGAAAAACTGGTAGAAAACTCCATGGAAGTCGGGCAGGGTAGAGAAGTGGCCGTTATCGGTAAGGTAGACGAATACGGTCGCGTGTTATCGCAAGGAAAGATGGTGGCCGGAGGTATAGGTTATGTGCCCTCGCGTCTTTTGGCCTCCAGTGCAGTGGATATAAGCGGTAAATCTTTAAGGGAAATTTATAGCAGGCTTATTGACCCCAAGGCAGTCATTGTACATACCCATCCCGGTGGAACAGGCATTATGCATATAGGGGATGCAAATGCCGGGCCCGGCACATGGGGACGACCAATTATAGCCATTGGACATGACCAGAAAGGAGAAATTACGGGGGCATCGGTAATAGAAAGTTCCGACCGGCTGTTCGCTCTGGCCGATGAAGATGAACTGTTAAGTTTAAAATTTTTTGATGCCAGAACTCCCCAGGAAGAGGCGGAGATACGAAATCGAAAATTTGGCATAGCCCAAGAATACACGGATCTCTGTAAACCGATTGAGATAGGCTAGAGGTTGTGGTAAAATAGTCAGAAGGTTAAGGTAAGTACCTTAACCTTTTATTTTAGTCTTTACAGGAGGGTTTAACGTGGGCCTATTTTCCAGACTTAGAGACAGACTGGTCAAAACCCGTCAGGGACTCGTAGAAAAAATCAGTGAACTGACCCGACGCACAAGGGAAATAGATGAAGATTTTTTTGAGGAATTAGAGGCTATTTTATTAGGAGCCGATGTAGGAGTTGAAGCTACCGAAGAATTGATCGATCAACTACGGGCGGCGGTAAAAGAAAAGAAGCTCCATGAACCGGAACAGGTACAGGAGATTCTTAAAGAAAAAATGGCGATTTTATTAGGTTCGGAAGAGCAGGGACTGAACATAGATCAAGAACCTCCTAACGTGGTTATGGTGGTAGGAGTAAATGGCGTAGGTAAAACGACCACTATCGGCAAGCTGGCTTATCAATTAAAACAACAGGGGAGAAAAGTTTTGTTAGCAGCTGGCGATACGTTCCGGGCAGCCGCTATTGATCAACTGGAAGTCTGGGCCCAGCGGGTAGGGGTGGAGGTGATTAAACATCAGGAGGGAGCAGATCCAGCAGCAGTGGTCTACGATGCGCTTCAGGCAGCCCGGGCACGAAAAACAGATGTACTGATTGTGGACACTGCAGGACGTTTACATACCAAAAGCAATCTCATGGAAGAGCTTAAGAAGGTAAGGCGAATAATAGAAAGAGAACATCCCGGGGCTCCTCACGAGGTGCTTTTAGTTCTTGACGCTACCACCGGTCAAAATGCTCTTTCGCAGGTGAAACTGTTCAAGGAAGCAGTGGGCGTTACCGGTATTGTCCTGACCAAACTTGATGGGACGGCCAAAGGAGGGGTAATAATTGCCATCAGTTCACAATTTAACCTACCGGTAAAACTAATTGGCATTGGTGAGAAATTGGAGGATTTACGTCCTTTTGACCCGGGGGAATTTGTTGAGGCCCTTTTCGCAGAAGAAGAAAAGGTTGGACAGTGAGTAATTCAGAGAGGAGGAGAAATATGGAAGTTGAAGTAGGAATTATTGGCGGTACCGGAGTTTACGACCCGGATATGCTTACGGAGATTGAGGAGAAGGAAATTTCCACCCCTTATGGACAGGCTCGAGTAATTTTAGGTAGCTACCGCGGAAAACGATTAGCTTTCTTGCCGCGGCACGGGACGGGCCATTCCGTGCCTCCCCACTTGGTTAACTATCGTGCCAACATACGGGCTTTGAAGGAATTGGGAGTAAGGAGCATTTTAGCCACCGCCGCTGTAGGCTCCCTAAACCGGGAAATGAAACCGGGACAGTTTGTTCTGGTAGATCAATTTCTTGATTTTACCAAGAACCGGCCATCTACCTTTTTCGAAGGTGGTCAGGCCGGTGTAGTACATATAGATATGACCGAACCATATTGCCCCGAACTGCGCAAGATTTTAAAAGAGGCGGCTAAAGAGCTCGGTCTTCCCGTACATGACAGGGGCACCTACGTTTGTACGGAAGGACCCCGGTTTGAAACTCCGGCGGAAATTGAAATGTTTCGTCGACTGGGAGGCGACCTGGTGGGCATGACTAATGTTCCGGAAGTAGTACTGGCGCGGGAGGCCGAAATATGCTATGCAACCGTTGCTACGGTGACTAATTTTGCTGCCGGTATTTCATCCCAGCTTTTAACGCATCGGGAGGTTCTGGAAATGATGGCCCAAAGCAATCAAAATCTACGCCGGTTGCTTATGAGCGCGGTCGACCAGATTCTGTTGGGCGAAAGTAGGTCCTGCATTTGCGGAAGGGCCGTATCAGAATTGGGACAGTTGTAGGAAGGAGTAAGCCAGTGAGAAGCATAATTTGGGAGAAGGGAAAACTCAAGCTTATCGACCAGACGCGACTGCCGTTACATGTGGAATATATAGAGTGTTGCGATTTTCATGCCGTAGCGGAAGCCATCAAAAACATGAAAGTCCGCGGTGCTCCGGCTATTGGAGCGGCAGCAGCCTATGGAATGGTTTTAGGGGCGCTGGCTTTCGAAGGTAATGAAAAAGGAGCCTTCCGTGCTCACATGAACCGAGTAGCGGAGGTATTAAAACAAACTCGTCCTACAGCAGTTAACCTCTTTTGGGCAGTCAATCGCATGCTCAGAAAAATAGAGGAATTAAGCGGGCGAGAAGTGCCTGAGATAAAGCAAAGGTTGCTAGAGGAAGCTCATGCCATTTATCAAGAAGATCTTGAGATGAACAGGCGTATCGGCCAACTGGGAAATCAAGTGGTACCGCCGAAGGCCGGTATTTTGACTCATTGTAATGCCGGCGCGCTAGCAACGGCAGGTTATGGAACTGCGTTAGGTGTTGTTCGCGCCGCTCATGAAGCCGGAAAAGAAATCCACGTATGGGCCGATGAAACCCGTCCTCTACTGCAAGGAGCCCGCCTGACGGTGTGGGAATTGATGCAGGACAACATTCCGGTGACTCTAATTACCGACAGTATGGCTGGGTACGTCATGCGGCAAAAAAAGATCGATCTAGTGATTGTGGGGGCTGACCGTATTGCTGCCAATGGTGACGTGGCTAATAAAATTGGTACGTATGGCCTAGCGGTGTTAGCCAAGGAACACGGAATCCCGTTCTACGTGGCAGCGCCATTTTCCACCGTAGATTTGGCCTTGGATTCCGGCAACGAAATTCCCATCGAGGAAAGAGACTGTGAGGAGGTAAGGTGCATTTACGGGCAGAGAGTCGTCCCGGAAGAGGTAGAGGTTTATAATCCGGCTTTTGATGTAACACCGCATCACCTGATTACAGCTATTATTACCGACCGGGGTATAGCGCGGCCCCCTTATCGAGAGACTTTGGCTCAGTTGGCTCAATATGATCAAGATGATAATTCAGGGAGGAAAGAAAAGTGAACCGGATCCTTATTCAAGACGGTTTGATTATTCCTATGGATAAATCTTTGGCTGATGGTGGGGAGTTGCATTATACGGGTGACGTAGCCGTTGAACAGGGGAAAATTGTGGCCGCAGGGCCCGAAGGAACCATACCCGCCGACTGGAAGCCTGATAAAATTATTGATGCCCGGGGTAAGGCGGTGCTACCGGGATTTATCAACTGCCATACCCATGCGGCTATGACTCTTTTCAGGAGTTATGCGGACGATTTACCACTCATGCAGTGGCTGGGGGAAAAGATTTGGCCGTTGGAGGAAAATCTTCAGTCGGAGGATGTGTATTGGGGTACCCAACTGGCGATTTTGGAAATGATCCGGTCAGGAACTACTACTTTTGCGGATATGTACTTTTTTATGGATCAGGTAGCTCAAGCGGTGGCAGAAACGGGGATTAGGGCGTGCTTGTCTCGAGGTATGATTGGGGTGGCCCCCACTCGCGATGAGGCGCTCAAGGAAAGCAAAGAGCTGGTACGGAACTGGCATCGGCAGGCTGAAGGTAGGATTAACGTCATGCTCGGGCCTCATGCCCCTTATACCTGCCCGCCGGACTACTTAGATAAGGTACTGGAGATGGCCGCGGAATTAACGGTGGGAATACATATTCACCTAGCTGAAACTCGAGACGAGGTAAGAGATATTACCAAACAGTATGGTAAAACCCCTATCCGCTTAATGGAAGAAGTAGGTCTCTTTAAGTTTCCAGTTTTGGCTGCTCATTGCGTCCACCTGGACGAGGAGGAAATAGAGATATTAAAAACGCATGGTGTGGGAGTAGTTCATAATCCCGAAAGCAACATGAAGCTGGCCAGCGGAATCGCCCCCGTTTCCCGGATGCTAGAGGTGGGAGTCAAGGTGGGATTAGGCACCGACGGTCCGGCCAGCAACAATAATCTGGACCTTATTGAGGAGATGCGTACCGCTGCCCTGCTGCAGAAAGTTAGCATGCAGGATCCTACCGCCATACCGGCCTACCAGGCCTTGGAGATGGCCACCAGGTTGGGAGCCGCAGCTCTGGGTTTGTCGGAGGAAGTGGGGGTCATCAAGCCGGGCTATAAGGCTGACATAATCCTGGTAGATTTGAACCAACCTCATTTTTACCCGCACCATGACCCGTTGGCCCATCTGGTTTATGCAGCCAGGGGAGCGGATGTGGATACCGTGATTATTGACGGCAAAGTTGTTATGGAGAACCGGGAAGTAAAAACCATCGATACCGAGCGAGTTTACTGGGAGGTAGAACAGAGTGCCCGCCGCCTGGCAGGAAGATAACCGAGTGAAGACAAGCATTTTCTATAGTAGTTAATATTTGGTTATTGGGTGAAAGGCTATATTCTAGCACTGATAGGCTTTAAAATCGAGGTTAACAGTATAGTTGGAGTCTTTGTAAAAGGCTCTATTTTTTTAAAGTTTGGCACCAAGTTTGCACGGACGTAAACGTGAAACCCTTCCTGAACCTGCTGCGAACTTTGAGTAGAAAATGGTTAAGTTTGTTCGGGGAGGAGGTTTTAATAAACCTCTGACCTTAAAAGTTTACCAGAAGGAATTTACACAAAAAATCGGACTTGGCAAAATTGTTGCTGTCAAGTACTTTTGGGTAACTTCTGATATCCTCCAATGTAACCACTTAATATATTATTATTTTACAAA